>DALYGI010000355.1:0-4648 GCA_031971595.1 Prochlorotrichaceae cyanobacterium CTOTU29312 | reverse complement strand
ACAATTTTATGCTGAAATTGTTCAACGCTGGTAAAACACCGAAAGATTAAATTCATTCGACTTAATTCCAACATTACCTGCACTTGATCGCTGAGAGAGCACAAATACAATTCCCCAGATTGATTCCGTAATTCTTTCAGAATTGCAACTAGAATCCCCACCGCAGAGCTATTCATAAATGTAATGTCGTGCATATCGAGGAGAATGTGTAAGCATCCCTCATTACTGACTTTACGAATCTCTCGTCTGAGGCTTTCTGCGGCTTGCTCATCGATAATGCCCGATGGGCTGAAAACCTTATAGAGATCGCTCATGGTTCTATCTCCTGATTCCTTGGACGTTAGGCAATGTCTCTTCCCATTTAATCACGCTTACCGGCTTGTTACATAGCCAAACCTTGGATTTTTAGGATACCGACGATAAAATTGATCTCCTAGGCACATTTAGCAACGATCGTCCTATGTCTACCCGTCCCCTCATCTCTTCAGCCCTACCTTCTCCTGGGCCTTTGCTCCTCGCTCCCTCTCAGGTTATTCGAGGCTCTGGCAGTTTGGCTAGTAGTGGTCGTGTTTTGGCGCAGATTGGCCAGTGTCCCTTCGTTGTGGGGGGAGAACAGGCGCTGGCGGTGGCGGAGTCAGGTCTTCAACAAGCCCTCGGAGCCGCTTACCCTACCCCCCACCTGACCCATCCTGATTGCAGTGAGGCGGTTCTCGATCGTCTCTTGGGGGAGGTGGCAAAACAACGCCCGGATTATGTGGTGGCGGTTGGCGGTGGCAAGTCTTTGGATATGGGGAAACTAGTGGCCCACCGATCGGGTCTGCCGGTGGTGACTATCCCCACGACGGGGGCAACCTGTGCCGCTTGGACAGCCCTTTCTAATGTCTATTCCGATGCCGGGGCTTTTCTCTACGATGTCCCCCTCAGCCGATCGCCTCTGGCTTTGATTTTGGATTATGACCTGATCTGCACTGCGCCCCCCCGTACCCTGGTGGCGGGAATTGGGGATGCCCTGGCGAAGTGGTACGAAGCTTCCGTGAGTAGCGGTCAGTCTTCCCAAACCTTGGTGATTGCGGCGGTGCAACAGGCCAGGGTACTGCGGGATCTGTTGCTGCAACGATCGCTAGAGGCTCTGGAACAGCCAGGGGGAGCCATTTGGCAAGAGGTGGTGGATGCCACGGTATTGCTAGCGGGCGTGATTGGTGGTCTGGGGGGAGCCCAATGCCGCACGGTGGCCGCCCATGCCATTCATAACGGGCTGACCCACATTGCCGCTGCCCACGGCACTCTCCACGGCGAAAAGGTAGCCTACGGCATTTTAGTGCAACTGCGCCTAGAGGAAATGGTGGGGGGGAACCAACTGGCCGCCACTGCCCGCCATCAATTGATTAAGTTTTACCAATCCCTAGGTTTGCCCTGTCAATTAGCGGATCTGGGCTTGGGGGAAGTGTCCTTAGCAGCCCTGCAAACCGCCGCCACGATCGCCTGTCGCCCCGGTTCCGATCTTCACCACTTGCCCTTTGCGGTGGATGAAAGTGAGGTATTAGCGGCCATGGTTTCCACTTTAGCCCCCGGTTCCGCTGCCAAAAGTGCAGCCCCGGTCTCACAATCCATCTGAATTTGGGCTTTTAGCTGATCCAAGGACTCAAACTTCTGCTCCGATCGCAAAAAGTGCTGGAAGTGGATTCGCAAAGAGCGATCGTAGAGGTTGCCACTCCAGTGCAACAGATGCACCTCGATGGTCTGCTCTCGTCCCTGCACCGTGGGACGATGGCCTATGTTCAGCACAGCGGGCAAATAGAGGGGCTGTCGCGGGGCTGGCAACAGTTCCACCCACACCGCATACACCCCCGATCGGGGTAAAAACTTATGGGCATTCACCTGTAAATTAGCCGTGGGAAAGCCTAACGTCCGCCCTAATTGCTGCCCCTTGACCACGACCCCTTCCAGGGTGTAAGCCCGCCCTAGTAGTTGATGGGCAAACCCCACATCCCCCTGGCGGAGGGCTTCCCGGATGGCAGAGCTACTAATGCGCTGGTGCAACTGTTCCGGCTCCAGAGGTTCCAGATGCTCCTGAGATGTACCCTTATTCTTCGCAGTATTCTTTAACTTACGGACACAGGGATCCTCCTCCACCGAGAGCGATCGTTCCTGTCTCTGCCAAAACTGCAACGGCGTAATCTGCACCTTCACCCCCGCCTGCGCCGCCAACGCCCTTAAATCCTCAGCCGTTCCCGATCGTTTCAGCCCAAAACAAAAATCCTGCCCCACACTCACCCCCTTCACCTCCAAACAATCCACCAACAGATCCAAGACAAACTCCTGGGGCGTAAGGCTGGCCAGTTCTCGGTTAAAGGGCAACAAAATCAACTGCTCCACCCCCAACGCCGCCAACAAAGCCGCTTTTTCTGGCAAGAGCGTTAACAGGCTTTTGGGCTGACCCGTAAAAAACTCCTGGGGATGAGGGGTAAAGGTAATGACGCTGGTATACACCTTCCTCTGCTCCCCGGCGATGGCCTGTTGGGCAAAATCCTGATGGGGCAGAATGGGACGAATCACCTGTTGATGGCCTTGGTGAACCCCATCAAAGTTTCCTAGGGCAGCGATCGTGGGTTTTAAGACCCTATCCAGACTAGAAGCGATCCACACGTTTTCAGGTTTAGCAAAAAGGGAAAGGGACAAGGGGCGGGTGAGTTTTGAATTTTGAGTTTTAAGTTTTGAGTTTTGTGGTAACTCAAGTTTAGTTTAGCTTAGGGCAACCGAGAATGTTTCTGTCCTTGAAAATCCTTGAACTCTTGCAATCCCTAGACTCCGGCTTCAGTTAAATAAGATTAGTCAATTGACTTTAATTAGGATTTTACCTAGGCTAAGGTTAGCCTTTTAACTTTAGTCCTATGTTCGAGATTACACAAGAAGATATCTTCTCCCGCCTTCAATTTGATAATCCTTGGTGGCAGGCTGGCCGTGAGGGGAAAGTAATCTATGAGGATATGCCACGGCGCAAGTACTTTGAGGCTTTCTCTCAAAACATCTTGGATACCAGTGTGCGTCGGGCCATCGTTTTGATGGGGCCAAGACGGGTTGGTAAAACTGTCATGGTCTATCACGGGATCCGTCTGCTCCTAGATTCTGGCATTAGTGCGGAAAATATTTTATATGTTTCCCTTGAAACTCCCATTTATACAGGGCTTCCCTTAGAGCGGATTCTTCGGTATTTTCAGGAACTATGCAATCACGATCGTCATTCAGGGCTATTTGTCTTTTTTGATGAAATTCAATACCTGCGGGAGTGGGAAATTCATCTAAAATCTCTGGTGGATTCATTTCCAAGCTGTCGATTTATTGTGACTGGTTCTGCTGCGGCTGCTTTAAGGCTTAAAAGTACTGAGTCTGGTGCTGGTCGATTGAGTGACTATATTCTGCCTCCCCTAACCTTTGCTGAATACTTGATGTTTATAGGAAAAGAAGATGAGTTAATAGAGATGAATATTCAGGACTCTCAGGATTCTGGCTATCCATCTCAGCAGTATGAATTTGTGTCTCAAAATATTGATCAGTTGAATGAACATTTTATTAATTATCTCAACTTTGGCGGATACCCAGAAGCTGTCTTTTCGGAAACCATTCGACGGGATCCGGGGCAATATATCAAAAGCGATATTATTGATAAAGTTTTACTGCGAGATTTGCCAAGCCTTTATGGAATTAGTGATATTCAAGAACTGAATAGACTTTTTACAACCCTGGCCTATAATTCAGGCCATGAAGTCAGTATCGAGTCATTATCGCAATCCTCTGGTGTCGCTAAAAACACGATTAAACGTTACCTTGAGTATCTTGAGGCTGCATTCCTAATCCGTCGAGTGGAGAGAATTGATCAAAATGCCAAAAGGTTTAAGAGAGCAGTTTGCTTTAAAGTTTATTTAACCAATCCATCAACGCGATCGGCGCTGTTTGGGCCGCTTGACACAGACTCTAAGGCTATGGGAGCCATGACAGAAACCGCTATTTTTAGTCAATGGCAACAGAGTCAAATGAGTGAACTTTACTATGCGCGATGGAAAACCGGAGAGATTGACATTGTACATTTAGATGTTGCCCATCAATCCCCGGCTTGGATCGTTGAGGTTAAATGGAGCGATCGTCCTCATGATTCACCTGCTGAACTGGATAACTGCCTAGAATTTGTGAAAAAGAATCCAGGGGTATCTCAACCGATCTTGGTGACCAGTAAAACGATCAGGGATCGGGATTTTTTATATCAAGGTGTCCGATTTCATTTCGAGCCTGCTAGTTTATATGCTTACGTTCTGGGTGCAAACCGATTGCAAATCAATTACAAAGTATGATAATTGCACATCAGATCAAATCAGATCAAATCAGATCAAGGACTCTGTATGACCTATTTCTTTGTCGATCGGGGGGGAACGTTTACGGATTTGGTGGCGGTGACCTCCGATCCGCAGGTGAAACAACGCTGTCTCGAAAATCCTGGCTTTACCGTTTTTGATTGCTGCGATCGTCCTGAGGATCGTCCTGAGGGGGATCCTTCTGAACCAGAGCCGGAAACCGTGGTGATTTTACATAAGTTACTCTCGGAAAACCCCGATCGTTATTCTGATGCGGTAATTCAAGGGATTCGCAATATCCT
>DALYGI010000354.1:0-4650 GCA_031971595.1 Prochlorotrichaceae cyanobacterium CTOTU29312 | reverse complement strand
CCGTAATATCTTGACCGATCGTAATGGTGCCGATGACTCTGCCATTCGTGTCTTGTATTACCTGTGACATCATACCAGGTATGTACTTCGAGGAAATCCATTGTTCGTGCTGGTTTGGTAGCCCTGTTCCTGCAAAACCGCCATCAGACGAGAGCATAGCTCCCCATTAGAGGTAACCAGTAAAATCTTCATGGATTCTCCAAAAGCGATCGTAGCTCCATCATAACTTGCGTTACTCTAGAACTGATAATGAAGAATGGATACTTAATCAAATGCCCCCAGTCCATCCAGGAGAAATTTTGCGAGAGGATTTTTTAGCTCCACTCAACATGAGTGTCCATACTTTGGCTCTCATCCTCCATATCTCTGCAACTCATATCGAAAATATTGTGGAAGAACGGGATTCGATTACCGCAGATCTTGCAGAACGTTTGGCTCGATATTTTGGTGGAGATGCAGCCTCCTGGCTTCAGTTGCAAGCAATCTATGATTTGAAAACGTTACCGAACAGGGACGAAATTCTTAGGCAGATTCAACCTCGTAATCAGGTTGCTTAAGGTTGATGCAAGCTTCCGCTTTTACCCTTTACCCCTTATTGAATTGAATTGGTAAGAAGCAGCATGATAGAACAAACTGAACTAGAATTACTTTTCAGAGATTTAGAGTCCGATCGTGTTGAACGAAAGGCATCTGATTCCGATCGGAACAAGATTCGCCAAGCGGTTTGTGCCTTTGCGAATGACTTACCCAATTACCGAAAACCAGGCATCATTTTTGTGGGTGTTCATGATGATGGCTCCTGCTCAAATCTAGCCATTACCGATGATTTGCTCTTACGACTTACCGATATACGATCGGATGGCAATATTCTGCCCTTTCCCGTTTTAACGGTTAGGAAAATAACGATCGATGGCTGTAAAATTGTAGCGGTGATGGTGGAGCCCTCCGATTCTCCCCCAGTTCGGTTTAACGGTCGAGTTTGGATTCGGGTTGGGCCACGACGAGCAACGGCAACCGCTGAGGAAGAACGACGACTCAACGAAAAACGACGGGCAGGAGATTTACCCTTCGACCTCCGCCCCTTAACTTCCACAACACTAGAAGATTTGAATCTCAATTTTTTTCAACAGTCTTATTTATCTTTTGTTATTGCCCCAGAGGTTTTAGAAGAAAATCAGCGATCGTTAGTTCAACAACTAGCTTCTGTTCGATTTACCACACCAGAGCCAGAATCTTGTCCCACTGTCTTAGGAATGCTGGTGGTTGGGAAAGATCCAAAACAGTTTGTACCGGGTAGTTATGTCCAATTTTTAAGGATTGAGGGCACTGAACTGGGTGATCCGATTAAAGATCAAAAAGAAATTAATGGCACCTTGATTGATATTTTGCGAGTTCTGGATGAGGTTCTACAAATTAATATTTCTGTTGCTTCTGATCTTAGCCGTGCAACACTTGAAATACAGGAACCAGACTATCCGATCGCTGCCCTCCAGCAATTAACGCGAAATGCTATCCTGCATCGTTCCTATGAAAATACCAATGCACCAGTGAAAGTGTATTGGTTTAACGATCGCATCGAAATCCAAAGTCCCGGTGGTTTATACGGTCAAGTGAATCCAAAGAATTTTGGTCAAGGGGCTACCGATTATCGGAATCCTCATTTGGCTGAAGTGATGAAAAATCTGGGTTATGTGCAGCGATTTGGATATGGGATTCCCACAGCCAAGCGATCGTTAGAGAAAAATAATAATCCTCCACCAGAATTTTACTTAGAAGAAACCCACACGATGGTTACGATTAGGAGGCGAAGATGAGTTTTCCTATAATAGCCTTCTTTAACAATAAGGGTGGGGTTGGAAAAACGGCTCTGGTTTATCATCTGACCTGGATGTACCAAAATTTGGGGCTTAAAGTTCTAGCCGCAGACTTCGACCCCCAAGCTAATCTTACCTCTGCTTTTTTAGATGACGATCGTTTAGAAGAAATTTGGTTGGCCGCAGATCCACCTACTACCATTTTTCGTTGTTTTCAACCCCTTATTCGAGGCATTGGGGATATTACGACTCCCTGTGTAGAACAGATTGAAGATGGGATCTCTCTGTTAATTGGAGATTTGCAACTCTCAAGTTTTGAGGATAATTTATCTACAGAATGGTCGGGCTGTTTAGATCGAAAGGAACGATCGTTTCGGGTTATTTCTGCCTTCTGGCGATTGATTCAAAACGCAGCAATTGCTGAGCAGGCGGATGTGGTTCTAATGGATCTGGGGCCAAACTTAGGCGCAATTAATCGATCGGCCCTCATTGCCGCAGATTATGTTGTGGTGCCACTCTCACCGGATTTATTCTCTTTGCAGAGCTTGAAAAACATCGGGCCGACTTTGATTCAGTGGCGTGAACAGTGGCAAGAGCGTTTGGGAAAAAATCCATCTAAAGACTTATTACTACCTTCAGGACAAATGCAACCCATAGGCTATGTCATTCTGCAACATGGCGTGCGTTACGATCGTTCAGTTAAGACCTTGCAATACTGGCTTGAAGAAATTCCAGGCACTTACCATCAGAAAGTTTTGCAGGACGGACAATTTCAACCCATTCAGAATATTTTGGAAGATTCATTCTGCTTGTCATTATTGAAGAATTACCCAAGCCTGATGCCGATGGCTCAAGAAGCGCGTAAACCCATTTTTCATCTCAAGCCAGCCGATGGAGCGATCGGCTCCCATATTGCTGCGGTACAGAATGTTTACACGGACTTTAAACGTTTGGCACAGCGTATAGCGGCAGGGATTGAACTGAGATTACCTTCTGGAGATTAACAAAATAGAACTTATAATGGACATTTCCCCCCTTGAAAAAACCTTAGAAAAGACGGGGATTCTGAACAACCTCAATTGCGGGTGGATCATGAATTGGCTCAACCATTGGGGGCAGCGGCTAGCGGCAGTTGCGCTCCTGTTTGTTCTCGTTTGGAGTGTGGCGGGCTGTGCCTGGTTAAGCAGCGGGGTTACGGAACGCATCTTTTTGGATGTGGGGCTTACCTTCCTCGATCGCTTTGAACTTGCCCCCCAGTCCTTTGAGGGAACACCGATCGGAGGGCTGTCTGCCCTCACCTACGATCGCCAAGGCAATGTCTTCTATGCTCTCAGTGACGATCGCTCTGCTCCCCATTTCTATACCTTTGCAATTTCTCTCACCTCGGAAGAGTCTCCCCATCTGGAAACGATCGAGCCGGTGGGGGTGACGGGGTTAAAAACCGCAACGGGGGAACCCTGGCCCGGTAATACCCTGGATCCGGAAGGTCTGGCCCTCTCTCCCCAAGGTACGCTCTGGCTCTCTAGTGAAGGGGTCTATGCTACGGAAGAACCGCCCAAACTGCTAGAGTTTAACCGGGAAACGGGGGAAGAACTGCGCTCTCTGCCCATTCCTGCACTCTTTAGCCCTAGGGTGGATCCCCAAACCCGTCGCCAACAAACGGGGGTACAGTCTAACTTGGGTCTGGAGTCTTTAACCTTGACTCCCACGGGCTCCAGTGCGGCCCAGGAACCAGTGCGTTTGTTTAGCCTCAATGAGTCGCCCTTGGTGCAGGATGTGGATCTGAGTGTGGCGGAGGAAGGGGGACGGCTGCGATTTCTCCATTATTATTTGGCGGACGGCCCGCCCCTGCTGATTGCTGAACATCTCTATCCCTTAGATACGGTGTCCTTGGCGGTGGTGAGTGGGGTGAGTGAGTTACTGGCCCTGGATAATAGTGGGCATTTTTTAAGCCTAGAACGATCGTTAACTCCCTTTGGCTGGCAGGCAAAACTCTTCCAAATTGCGATCGCAGGAGCCAGTGACATTTCTGGCCGGTCAGCGCTGCAAGGGGAATTGCGGGGACTTACCCCCATTCAAAAACAACTCTTGGTGGATTTCAGTAGCTTCGACTTCCCCGTGCGGAATTGGGAAGGAATGACCTGGGGGCCTCAACTGGCGGACGGATCTCGGAGTTTGGTTTTGATCAGTGATAACAACTTTGATGCCGAGGAAAAGAATGAGTTTCTGCTATTTCGGGTGAATGGAATCTAGACCCACCCCCCAACCCCCTCCCTAGAGGGGGAGTTTGTTCCAGTTCCCCTCCTGGGAGGGGCTAGGGGTGGGTTGGCTGTTAACTAGGGATAACGATAGTTCACATTAAAGTACAGTCCATGATCTTGGAATTCGTCCTTGACCTTATCGGAGACGGAGACAATGGGAACGCCCCAGTCAAACCGGATGTCCAACTTGGGGGTGGGTTGCCAGAGAATGCCTAACCCTGTACCCGCGAGGAAGGTTCCGTCCGGTGGGGTGTTGGGGTTGCTCTCGTTTTGCCAAACCACTCCCGCATCAAAGAAGGGAGCGAGTTGTAAAACGGTGCGTCCGGCGGTGTTGCGCCCTACGGTAAAGCGGTTTTCTGCGGAAAAACGGAAGCCATTGTCTCCCGATCGTAGGTTTTGACTATAGCCCCGGATGGATTGACCACCTCCCAGGACAAATTGCTGGGAACTGAGCAGGGGAGCGGTGGCGAGTTGTAGGTCTGCTTGCAAAATTAAGAGGTTACGATCGTTAATGCGCTGAACCCGTTGGGCTTGACCTAACCAGCTAAAGAAATGTTTATCGGGAATATCGACGG
>DALYGI010000353.1:0-4724 GCA_031971595.1 Prochlorotrichaceae cyanobacterium CTOTU29312 | reverse complement strand
CTACGTCTATGCCTTAATTGCCACGTCAGCCGTGGATCTGTCGTCGTTTCCGCTGGGAATACGCAACCCCTTAGCACTGATTGGAGGGGATGGGCTGTATGGGGTGATTGAAGAAGATCCCTTTGCGGAGGGGTTACCCCAGGCGGATCAGGTTTTGCTGGAGGCGGTTTTACAGCACGATCGGATTGTTCAGGTTCTGTTTGAACAAACTCCGGTGCTTCCCCTGCGGTTTGGGTCACAGTTTCTCGATCGGGAGCAGTTGCTGGCCCATTTGACGGAGCATGGGGTGTTGTACAGGGAGCAGCTACAGCAGTTTCAGGATCAGGCGGAATTTACCCTTGCATTTACCCCCCGATCGGTGACCAGTCCTGGGGCTTCAGCACCGGAGCCCGCTAAGGGGAGGGATTATTTTCTAGCCAAAAAACAACGTCTCCTGGCAGAAAACGATCGTCTTCAGTTGCAACAGTCCCAATGGCTATCCTTGCAGCAAAGTATTCAACGGGCCTATCCCCACTGTCTTTGGTCTGAGCCGGAAAATCCCCGCGCTTATCTACTGGTTAGTTTTAAGCGGGAACCCCATTTACGCAAACAGGTACAGCAGTGGCAAGAAACCCATTCAGAATGGGACATTCAGGTGAGTGCGCCCCTGCCGCCTTATCATTTTGTGACGATGGAATAGGGGCAATGGAATAGGGGGAGCAGGTTAGGGTTCCGGGTTCCAGGATCGCCCTGCTTTCAGGTTTACGGGATCAAAACAGCCCCGTTCGGTGACGATCGTTTGGATCAGGGTTTCGGGCACTACGTCGTAGAGGGGGGCATAGATTTCCGCACCGGAGGGGTAAACGAGGGTTCCATCCCATTCGTAAATGTCTTGCAGGGGACTGTTACCCAGGGAGAGATTTTGACCGTTGGGTTTA
The DNA here is from genome assembly GCA_031971595.1 of Prochlorotrichaceae cyanobacterium CTOTU29312. Classification (GTDB taxonomy): domain Bacteria; phylum Cyanobacteriota; class Cyanobacteriia; order Prochlorotrichales; family Prochlorotrichaceae; genus JBEAPM01. Next base: position 3,807 of record DALYGI010000353.1, on the reverse strand, counting down.
CTAAAGTCAATGTTTTGCCACGGTGCGGCAACCACCAGGGGAATTTGATGGGCTTGGGCGGCTAGGGCAATGAGGTAAGAGCCTACCCAGTTCAACACATCCCCATTGGCGGCGATCGTCTGGGCTCCTAAAATGACCACATCAATCAAACCCTGCTGCATGGCCAGGCCCACCATGCCTTCCGTCATAATGGCCACGGGGATCCCTTCCTGGACACATTCCCAGGCGGCACAGGAGGCTCCCTGAAAACTGGGGCGAGTTTCCGCCACATAGACCTGACGAATCCGCTTCATTTTCCGTGCCGATCGCACCACCCCTAGGGCTGTACCATACCCCGTGGTGGCCAGACCGCCACAATTGCCATAGACTAACACCCCCAAGGCATCGGGGGTACTGGGCAGGGCATCTAACCCCTGTTCCCCAATGGCGTAGCAGGTTTGCAGGTCTTGCAGGTGCCAACTTTGGGCGGTTTGCAACAGGTAATTTTTCAGTTCCACCACCGATCCCGGCTGATCCTGGAGGGCTTGGTAGAGGGGGCGCAGGGGTTGATCCAGCCCTGGCACTTTGGTCGCAGAGGCTTCAAGACGATCGACCCAGGTGCTCAGTCCTTCTAAAAAAGCAGAACGATCGGTGGTGGTGAGTTTTTGGGATGCGAGGTAGAGGGCATAGGCCAGGGCCACGCGGATGATGGGATTGCCTCGGATAATGCGGCGCTGAATGGCTTCCCCTAAATCTTCCGCCCGCCGCACTTCAATTAAGGAGAGTTCACGGGGAATACGGGTTTGATCTAAAAGGAGGAGGTGATCCGTTTTCCAGACGATCGGGTAAATATGGGGGGGATCGAGCATGGTATGAGAGGGTGCCAAGTAAGAGGGTAGACCGGAAAATCCTTATCTCTCAGGGTTCCGAGTGCCTAGAAGTAAAGATTGCAGATATTGCAGATATTGTCCCGCAAATAGGATCACAAAGGCGGGGTTGTGGAGTAAATACCGTTGCCAGAGGCGGCCAGGCTCTTGGCTGAAGCGATAGAGCCATTCTAGCCCCCAGTTCATCATCCAACGGGGGGCTTGGGACACCTGCTGACTATAAAAACTAAAGGCAGCCCCCACTCCGATCGCCAGGACATGGAGGGTTCCCCGTTGCCGTGCCATCCACAATTCCTGTTTTGGACACCCTAGGGCTACCAACACCACCTTTGCCCCAGACCCATTGATCCGCTCCACATCCAAGGCTTCTTCCGCAGCGGATAACGCTCGAAAGGGGGGAGACTGGCTACCCATGATCTGAAGTCCGGGAAACTGTTGGGGCAGGGTCACCTCTAAAATCGCCAACATTTCCGGGGTGCCCCCATAGAGATAGATGGGCCAGCCTAACTGAGCCGATCGCTGGCACCAACAGCCCATTAAATCCGGCCCATAAAACCGCGTTTGCTGTTTGACCCCCAGTAACCGCAACGCCCAAACCAAGGGCATTCCATCCGGGGTGACTAACGTGGCTTGGCGCAAGACTTGCCGGTATTGGGGATGCCAATAGGCCGTCATGATCACATGAACATTAGCGGCCACCACATAGCCCCAGTGTTCCTGTTCAATCCAGTCCTGAATCCGATCGCAGGCATCTAGATAACTGGTGGCATCTACCCGCATTCCGAGGATCGAGCGATGATCTAAGTCCTTCATTGCCAATTTTGTAATCCCTCCCTCAACATCCCCTCAACATCAGGGGAGTTCTACCGAGGTGGGCTTGGCGATATGGGGCAACCCCCACCCCAGTTTTTCCCGCAGCACTCGGAAAAATTCCGGCGGATTTAAACGAATAAACCGAGCCTTATAGGGCGATCGTTCTAGGTGAACCTCATCCTCCACCGTCACATAACAGCCCGCATTGCCATCCACCACCATAATCAGGCGATCGGGGTTGGCTGGACACACCACCACCGGCTCCTCATCGGCAAAAATTAAAGACCGAGAAGCTAAGGAATGGGGACAAATCGGGGCCAGTTGGAGCACGGACACATTGGGAGTTACTACAGCCCCCCCCGCACTGAGGGAATAGGCCGTTGATCCGGTGGGGGTGGAAATAATAATGCCGTCTGCTGCAATATCCACGGGCGCGTGGTGGCCAATGGAAATTTCAAAATGGCACATACTCGTTAGGGGTTCCCGGTGAATCACCATTTCGTTTAAACACAGGGCTTCCCAGATCACCTCTGCCTTGCGGACAACCCGCACCACCAGCATCGATCGTTCTTCCACCAGGAAATCCCCCTGACAAAGACGATCGATCGCTTCAGGTAGGCAATTCAGGTAGGTTTCGGTCAAAAACCCCATGTGCCCCGTATTAACGGTTAACACCGGAATAGCCAAGGGGGCCACCTGCCGAAAAGCAGATAAAACCGTTCCATCCCCCCCCAAAGCGATCGAGAAATCCATAGAGGCTTCAAAGCCTTTGGGAATCAAGCTTTGAATGGGAACCGGTGTCACCTTGTGGTCAGGATCGGTATAGCCCAAAATTCCACCTGCGCCCGTGGCCAAAATCACCTCCCAGCCTTTAGCGGCTAATTGGTGTTGGAGATCCTCAGCGGCGGCGCAGGCGGCAGGTTTACCATCGTTGTAGATAATGCCAACTTTGGTCACGGTTAACTCGATCTTTACTTAGTTTGCAGATTTGGGCCAGTTTTAAGAATGGCTGTCTTAAGGATACAGGTGAGTTATCCTGAGCGATCGATCCTGCAAAAATTCGTATTGATATTCTCCCGGCACTCGCCCTTGTGATACCCTCCCGGCTTCCTGGTGAGGTCTTCCGTGACCCCTCTGACCCATCCACCCTACCCCTCCACCCAGACGATCGATGAAATTCCTAAAATCCGAACGCCGCTACAACCTGGGCTCCATGCAAGTGATTGAACGCGGGGGGACAGTGCTGCCTCAGGGTGATTTTTACTATTGGTTGTTTAATCTGTCCTGGTGGCACTTGTTTCTGCTGCTGAGCGCAGGCTACCTGCTGCTGAACTTGGGGTTTGCAGCCCTATATTGGGTGGGGGGAAATGGCATTGCCAGCGCGGATCCCCATTCCTTTCGGGATGCTTTTTTCTTCAGTGTCCAAACCATGTCCACGATCGGCTATGGCGCGATGCATCCCACCACGGCCTACAGCAATTTTTTGGTGGTGGTTGAGGTGTTTGTGGGGTTGTTGTTCGTCACCATGGCCACCGGGTTAATGTTTGCCCGGTTTTCCCGACCCCATGCACGGGTTTTATTTAGCAATGTGGCGGTGATCTGTCCCTACAATGGTGTACCGACCCTGATGTTTCGGGCGGCAAATCAACGGCGTAATTTAGTGCTAGAAGCCCAGATGACCGTGACCATTTTGCTCCCGGAAATGACAGTGGAAGGTCATCGCCTAGGACGATTGTATGATTTGCAGTTGGTGCGCTCCCAAACTCCTGCTTTTTCCCTCAGTTGGATGGTGATGCACCCCATTACCCCCGAAAGTCCGCTGTTTGGGTTAACCGCAACGGATCTTCACGATCGCCATGCCCGTATTCTTTTGACCTTTACCGGCTTAGATGAAACCCTCAGCCAAACGGTTCATGCCCGCCATCACTATGATGCTCCGCAGATTTTGTGGAATATGAAATTTGTGGATGTCTTAGAAGTGTTACCTGGAGGCGATCGAGCGATCGATTATCGGGAGTTTCATCATGTTATCCCCCTAGACGATCGGGATCCTGAATAAAAATTCTAAGTAGGACAGGCTAAATAAGGGGATCTATCAATGACGGCAGAATAGGGCTTTCAGCCGATT
>DALYGI010000352.1:0-4730 GCA_031971595.1 Prochlorotrichaceae cyanobacterium CTOTU29312 | reverse complement strand
ACCTTACCCACCAAGGTTTGTGTCGTTTGCGATCGTCCCTTTAGCTGGCGCAAAAAGTGGGCGGATTGTTGGGATGAAGTAAAATACTGTTCCGATCGGTGCCGTCGCCGCCGTTCCCAAGCCCATCCTGATGTGGAGTAGTTCCCCAGAGTTGGGGCGGATGGACGTGGGGCGGGGAGAACCAGGAAGACTTGAATAGTCCGAGAACTAATCGTCCTAAGAGTTTGAGAACTAAGGTCTTAGAGATAGCGCAGGTCAATGCCTTGTTCCTTCGCAAATTCACTCAAACCTTTGTGCTGAAGGGTTTTAATGGCTTTCGTCGAGAGTTTCAGCTTAATCCAGCGGTTTTCCTCTTCCCACCAGACCCGTTTTTCCTGGAGGTTGACTTGCTGTAATTTCTTGGTACGACGGTGAGAGTGAGAGACGGCGTAGGCGTTATTGGCTTTCTTGCCTGTGATTTGGCATCGGCGGGACATAAAACGATCGCTCCAAAAGTGGTCATTGAAAAAAAGCACAGACTACTATCCTACACCAAGATTTCCGTTCTGCACCTAAAGTTTAGCGTTTACCCGTTGACCGGCTCCTGTCAATCCGGGAGTTTGGGATGCGGTCAGATGCAGTCAGATGCAGTCAATAGTAAGGTAATATCCTCTAGGTTGACCGATTTGAGGTTAACTGACCGATTTTCAATATTCTCAGCACAAACATTTACCCATGCAAACAACAGGCCCCGGCTTACTCCTTCCCCCAGAGCAAAGAATTACCTTTGGCAAGCGATCGGACTTTACTCAAGCGCTACATAACCGGGTTGATGACTATTTTGCCAAGACAACTTACCCCCGGAAGGATAGTCCGGCGCTGTACCTCAAGACTCTGGTGATTATTGGCTGGATTTTGGGGGGCTGGTCCGGGTTACTACTATCACCGCCAACTTTGTGGATGAAGTTAATAGGCTGTGTCGTGATGGGGCTAGGTTTGGCGGCCTATGCCATGAATGTGTTTCATGATGCGTCCCATGGCTCCTATTCCCACAATTCAACCCTGAATACCATTCTAAGCATCGGGGGAGATGTGATGGGCATCTCTAATTATTTTTGGCGCATTCGCCACAACCGACTCCACCATATTTATACAAATATCCCCGGTTATGATATGGAGATTTATGGGGATGGATTTGTGCGAATGGTACCCACGGATCCTCACCTGTGGCATCATCGCTATCAGCATCTTTTTATTTGGCTGATTTATCCCATTATCCCCATTTACTGGTTTTTGTCTGAAATTAAACTCTTTGTGGAAGCTTGTCAGGGAAAGGGGCATTATGGCGATATTGGCATTCCAGTTCCTAAGGTTCAGGATGTTCTAGTCTTTGTTGGAGCTAGGCTGGTAGGACTAGCATTCTTTGTGGGTTTGCCCCTAGTTATGGGCTATTCTCTGTTAGAAACGATCGCTGGTTTAGTGTTAATTTACATGAGCTATGGACTGGTGGCGGTACAGGTTTTTATGTTAGCCCATGTGCTAGAGAAAGTAGACTTTCCAACGATCGACCAAGACGATCGCCGTTTGGATGAAGATTGGTATCTCTTTCAAATTAGAACCACCGCAGATTTTGCCCACCGTAGCCCTTTAGTCTGTTGGTATTTAGGCGGGCTAAACTATCAGGTTGTCCATCACCTCTTTCCCGATATTTGTCATATCCATTATCCCAACTTAGCGGATATTTTAGATGAAGTTTGCGCCGAATACGGAGTTAATTATCGCCGTTATACCACCACCTGGGATGCGATCGTTTCCTGCTATCGTTGGTTAAAATCAATGGCCCAAACTCCCCTAGACCCTGGGGTTCCAGCTTCTAGCTCAGTCTAGAGCTTGCTATTCTTTGCTGTTTTCCTGAGTGCAGACGATCGTTATCCGGGAGTTGCGATCGTTCTGCCTGGGCGAGGAAGCGCTTGATAATGGGTCAGGAAACCCGTCCCTATTCCCTACTCCCTATTCCCTACTCCCCATTCCCCATTCCCTATTCCCTACTCCCCATTCCCCATTCCCCATTCCCTACTCCCTATTCCCCAATTTAACTGGCTCTCTCTGCGGCGATCGGGGAGGCTACTTCTTGAAAATGGATAATGTCACGGCGGGGATCTACGTGGGACACCCGCAGCCAGAGTTGTTCCCCTGGGGCTAAGTCCCGATCGAACCGGGCGGCGAGTTCTAACCCTAAGTCCTCTAACAAAATTAGGGCTAAACCATCCTGCTCCCGCAGCCACCGCAACATCAGGGCTTGCCATAGGGTTTCTTGATGACGACGCAGATATTCTAAACCCCAGTAGCGATTAGTCTGACGCTCGACGAGGGTGGCTTCGTAGGCGGTGCTGGCGGTACTCAGCAGCATATCCTGCAACACTTCCGGCGCAAAGGGCAGGGGATCCCCCCGCAGGTGGGCTTTGATCTGAAAGTGGGCAATTAAATCACTGTAGCGGCGGATGGGTGAGGTGACCTGGGTATAGGTGGCTAACCCTAGGCTGGCGTGGCGGGCGGGGGTTAAGCTCACTTCACTGCGGGGCATACAGCGCCGAATGGCGGAGTCTCTGACGGGGCCAGCGGGTAGGTTTTGTAGTTCTTCTTCCGGGGGTAATTCCGGTTGGGACTGGTTACGGAAGGGTAGGGCCAGTTCATGGGTTTGACCGTAGCGCCCGGCCACTTCCCCGGCTAAAATCATCATTTCCGCCACCAATTGACGAGAGGAAGACTCCTCTAGCACGGCGATCGTAATTTCTTCTTGATCGGAAACCTTAATGGATGCCTCTGGAATCCGAATGACGATCGACCCTTGGGATTGTCGCCATTGTTGCCGCTGCCGCGCCCAGTGATGCAGGGTTAATAGCTCCGCCTCTGCCTTGACCCCCAACTCCAAAATTTCATCCACATCTTCGTAGGTGAGCCGGTAGGTAGGCTGGATGCGGGAAGGGACAACAATATAATCTTCAATTTCCCCAGAGGGGGATAACACCACCCCAAAGCTGAGGGCACAACAGGTTCGGCCCTGTACTAAGCTCATAGGCCCCGTGGCCAATTCCTTCGGGAACATGGGAATCATGCCCGTGGGCAAATACACTGTGGTACCCCGGCGACGAGCTTCTAAATCCAGGGCATCTCCCGGAGACAGCCAGCGGGTCGGGTCTGCAATGTGAATCCACAGGCGCTCTCGGCCATCCGCCTCCAACTCCACACTTAACCCATCATCAATTTCCTGGGTACTTTCGTCGTCAATGGTGTAGACCTTTAAATGGGTCAAATCACGGCGATCGTTATCCAGATCTTGGGGAAAGGAATCTAAACAGGCCTTAGCCACTTGGGTTACCGAATCGGGGAATTGGATAGGAATTTGGCTGCGTTTTAAGAAAAGATTTTCGTGGGGACTCCACAGCCCAAGGGCAACCAGTAACTCAAAGGCCGATTCAGGAGTAGCAGAACGCTGGAGGGCAGTCAGTAATTCAATAGCTTGATTAATATGCTTGCCGTCTTCCCCCCAGGTGGCATATCGATCGAGAGAGTCTAACCAAACCCGATCGGTATCGTCCCAAGAGCAAGATTCACCAGCTAACCCTTGCTTGATTCTAGCGAGAAATGCTTGCCACTGGGCTTGGCGCTGAGCTTCAACTTCAATTTGATGTTTGAGTTCCGTAACTTGAGCCACTGGACGGGGCTCGTAGACCTCTTTGCGCTGCTTAAAATACAGCTTGTCTTCTGATAAGAGACAGTGGGCTGCGTAACAACAAACAGCGCTCTTTTCCGAAAATAATAACGCGGCTAAGGCTTCGGGCGTTGTGGATTGCCCTTCTTCAATACAAAACTCCCAGGCCACTTCCAAGTTGGCCGGATCCAAGAACGGCTGTAGGGCACTGCGAAAGCTAGCAATTTTGTCGGCGGTAAACTGCTCTCCCGTGATGATGTAGGTAACATCGCGGGGGTGAAGGGTGTGAGCTTGCTCCCGCTCATCAATCACCACCCACAATTTTTTACCTTCGGGGCGCTCTACCACTGCCAAGCGACGATCGCTTCCCGTCTTAAATTCAACTAATGTTCCCTTATCCACCGAAGAAGCCTATTCTATCCGAAAGTATCCGAATCCTAGCTTTCTTGATTCACATAAGGCAACAGGGCCAGAATCCGAGCTTGTTTGATGGCGGTGGTGAGGGCGCGTTGTTGCTTTGCGGTGAGGCCCGTAATCCGCCGGGGTAAAATCTTACCGCGCTCGGTGATGAATCGACGCAGTAACTCTACATCTTTATAGTCAATGGGATCAGAGGGCTTAATGGGGGATAAACGACGACGAAAGTAGCTCATAGAAAAGGTTTCAGGGAATAGGTGTTAGGGAACAGAGGGGTCTGGTTCGGGTCTAATTATCTTGGGTGAAATGGATAATGGACACGGAAGCCCCTGGGTAGGTTTATTTGATTTCTTTGTGAACGGTGTGCTTGTTGCAGTGCGGACAGAATTTTTTCAGTTCCATCCGACCCGTGGTGTTCCGGCGATTTTTCATCGTGGAATAGCGAGAGACTCCGGCGGAGCGCTTATCTGGATTCGATCGGCACTCGGTACATTCTAGGGTGATGACGAGTCTGACCCCTTTGTTCTTAGCCATGGTGTGAGAACAGTGGTAATGTTAGTTTGACAAAGACCATCATTATGTCACAAACGATCGCCCTAATGCAATAGGTGAGGCCATAGGT
>DALYGI010000351.1:0-4749 GCA_031971595.1 Prochlorotrichaceae cyanobacterium CTOTU29312 | reverse complement strand
CTATGGTACTCCCCTCCTGGGAGTCTGAATCAATAGGGAATTTTGTCGGATAACGATCGCCATTGCTGAAAAACGGCTAGGGCTTGGGGATTGGGAACATGGACAAAGGGGATGGTGCGATCGGTTTCGGGTTTGGTTAACTCTCCCCAAATCAGATCATCGTCAAAATCGATCGCTGCTGCCTCTAGTCGGGTGTTGGCATAGTAAACCCGATCGAGCCGAGCCCAGTAGATGGCACTAAAACACATGGGGCAGGGTTCACAACTGCTATACAATTCACAGCCCGTTAACTGAAACTGCCCTAACACCTGACAAGCTTGGCGGATCGCTACAATCTCCGCATGGGCAGTGGGATCCTGACGACTGGTGACTTGGTTATGTCCCCTGGCAATCACCTCCCCATCCTTGACGACGATCGCTCCAAAGGGGCCACCGTGACGATCGATCATGCCTTGGCGGGATTCTGCGATGGCAAGCTGCATCCAGGCGCGTTGCTGGGGGGTAAGGGGTAGGCTCATGGTCATGGGTAGAATCAGGTTAAAATCTTTAGGCTAGAATAGGACAACCTAGACCCACGGCCTGTGCATACGCCGTTAATTGCAGATCCCAGTCAATAAAATCTCTGTCCTCTGTTAACAATTCAATAAATATTCCCTCCCTCACCAGCCTTTAAAGGGGAGCAAAGAGTATCATAAATAACTAAATTGAAACTCAATTGATCCCATTCCTGATCTTCCCTCTCTTGAGCTATGAAGTCCACTGAGCAAGCCCACAGCATCCAAATGCAGCGTGCGACCGGAGCCTACGCTCTGATCGACAGCCTTAAACGTCACGGTGTTAAACATATTTTTGGTTATCCTGGCGGAGCCATTTTGCCCATCTACGATGAACTCTATCGGGCAGAAGCCGCTGGCGACATACAGCATATCCTCGTGCGCCACGAACAGGGTGGTACCCATGCCGCCGATGCCTATTCCCGCGCTACGGGCAAGGTAGGGGTCTGCTTTGGGACTTCTGGCCCCGGTGCTACAAATTTGGTGACAGGTATCGCCACCGCCCAGATGGATTCTATTCCCATGGTCGTGATTACGGGTCAGGTGGGTCGGGCTTCCATCGGTACGGATGCCTTTCAGGAAACGGATATTTTTGGCATTACCCTCCCGATCGTTAAGCACTCTTATGTGGTTCGGGATCCCCGTGATATGGCCAGAATTGTGGCGGAAGCGTTTCATATTGCCAGTACGGGTCGCCCTGGGCCGGTGCTGATTGATGTGCCCAAGGATGTGGGTCTGGAGCAATTTGACTATGTGCCTGTGGAACCCGGATCGATTAAGCTGGCGGGCTATCGTCCTACGGTCAAAGGCAATCCTCGGCAAATTAATCAGGCGTTGCAACTGATTCAAGACGCTCAACGCCCCCTGTTGTATGTGGGGGGTGGGGTCATCGCAGCGGGAGCCCATGCAGAAATTTTAGAGTTGGCGGAACATTTCCAAATTCCCGTAACCACGACCCTGATGGGCAAGGGCGGCTTTGATGAACACCACTCCCTCTCCGTGGGGATGCTAGGGATGCACGGTACTGCCTACGCTAACTTTGCGGTCAGTGAGTGCGATTTGCTGATTGCGGTGGGCGCTCGGTTCGACGATCGGGTGACAGGGAAGTTAGATGAGTTTGCGTCTAAGGCTCAGGTCATTCACATTGACATTGATCCCGCCGAGGTGGGCAAAAACCGCGCTCCCCAAGTGCCGATCGTGGGGGATGTACGTCAGGTGTTGGTGGATCTGCTGCGTCGGATTCGGGAAGTGGGGGATAAACAACGATCGTCCCATCAAACTAAAGAGTGGCTGGAGCAAATTCAGCGCTGGCGCGATCGGTATCCCTTAGTGGTGCCCCAATACCCCGATTCCATTTCTCCCCAGGAAGTAATTGTGGAACTTCAGCGCCAAGCCCCCCACGCCTTCTATACCACCGATGTGGGGCAGCATCAAATGTGGGCGGCTCAGTTTCTCAAAAATGGGCCTCGCCGTTGGATCTCCAGTGCAGGCTTAGGGACGATGGGCTTTGGCATGCCTGCGGCGATGGGGGCTAAAGTGGCTCTACCCCAGGAACAGGTGATCTGTATTGCGGGGGATGCCAGCATTCTCATGAACATTCAGGAATTGGGAACCCTGGCCGCCTACGATATTGCCGCCAAAGTGGTGATTGTGAACAATGGCTGGCAGGGCATGGTGCGCCAATGGCAGGAAGCCTTCTATGAGGAGCGGTACTCTGCCTCGAATATGCAAAAGGGAATGCCGGACTTTGTGAAGTTAGCAGAATCCTTTGGGGTCAAGGGCATGATGGTTAAAGATCGCTCAGACTTGGCCATCACGATCGCTCGGATGCTGGAGCATAACGGGCCAGTCCTTCTGGATGTGAAAGTCCGTCAGGATGAAAACTGTTACCCCATGGTGGCACCGGGCAAAACCAACTCCGATATGATCGGCTTGCCAGAGTTTGAACCCTAGACGGTGAGCGGGGCAACTACGGGGGGCAACCACGGGGGGATTGCCCCTACGCGAAGGAATCCTGACTTTATCACCTGGAATTTCACCACAAAGACACAAAAGCACGAAGAAATACCTTTGTGCTCTTTGTGCCTCTGTGGTTTAATCCTGAACTTTCCGGTTTATTGAATTCACGATCCTAATCTCTATCTCTAAATCCTTTCCACCGTCATTTTTACGGAGGTTTCTAAGGACTCTCCCGGTGCTAAGGTGCTTAAATTTTTACCCGTATTGATCGCATTGCGGGGGGCACTCCAAGGCTCTAGGCAATAGAAATCCTTCCCGTTTAAAGTCCAAAAGACTAGGGTGGAGAAGCAGCGATCGTACTCTAAAATTAACTTGCAAGACCGCGCCCCATCGGTAACCGTGGCCACTTGTCCAGATAGGGGATAGAGAGCCATGTCTAATTCCGGCTCATTGAAATCAAACGCTCCTGAAAACGATCGGGTTTCGCCACTGGCCTTATCCTGCCATTCCGTAGCGGGAATTTCAAAACTCAGTTGGCTCTTATCCCCAACGTAAAAATAGGGGTGGAACCCAAAGGAAAAGGGCATGGGGCGATCGGAACCGTTGTGATAGACCTGCCGAATTTCTAAACTATTGCCCTGCACCACATAGGTATACCGCACCCTAAACTCAAAGGGATAGCTGCTCAAGGTCGAGGCATCGGCGCTGAGTTCGACGGTGAGGCTGGCGGTTTCTCCGTCCTCCTGGCTGGTGACCGTCCAGGGCAAATTGCGGGCAAAGCCGTGTTGTCCGAGTTTGTAGGTCTGGGAGTCCACTTGGTAGGTATCTTCCGGCATGTTGCCACAGATGGGAAAGAGAATGGGAACTCCCCCGCGAATGCTTAGGGCTGGATCCGCAAACCGCTCCCGATCGAGATAGAGTACCTCTAGATCTCCCAAAAACCAGGTGAGCACAATGCCCCCCCGTTCAGGAATGACCGCCACCCGGCTGTTGGTGGTCTCATCTTCCAGAATATAGGTTTTATAGGGTTGCTGCTCTACACTTTGCGCTACGGAAACCTTAGCCATACCTTAACCTCGCCTTAGTTTATACTTACTGATTCGCGGTGTACTCCGCCGTCATTATAGGGAGTCTTGGTCTTGAATTATCATTCCCTGGCCGATCGCTTACAAACCCCCTTACAGATTGGCTCCCTCACGGTCTACAGTCGGGTGCTTCAATCTCCGTTGTCTGGGGTAACGGATCGCATTTTCCGTACCTTGGTGCGGCGTTATGCTCCCCACTCCATGCTCTACACGGAGATGATTCACGCGGGGGAGTTGCACCATGGGCGGGGTTTACACAAGGTTTCGGAGTTAAGCGGTGAGCCCCATCCCATCAGTGTCCAACTGTTTGATGGTCGGCCCGACTTTATGGCGGAAGCGGCTCAACGGGCTGTGGCGGAAGGGGCACAGACGATCGACATTAATATGGGCTGTCCGGTGAATAAAATTACCCGCAAAGGGGGAGGATCGGCCCTGCTGCGGGAACCGGAATTGGCGGTGGCGATCGTCTCGCGGGTGGTGGAAGCGGTACCTGTCCCCGTCACGGTGAAAACCCGCCTGGGCTGGTCAGAGTCAGAAATTACGATTCTGGATTTTGCCCGTCGCCTAGAAGATGCCGGGATTCAACTTTTGACCGTCCATGGTCGCACCCGGCAGCAGGGGTATACCGGCGGCGCAAATTGGGAGTGGATCCGCCGCGTCAAAGCCGCCCTCTCCATTCCTGTCATTGCCAATGGGGATATTGTTTCCGTCGAGTCTGCCCTCAACTGTCTCCTTCAGACCGGAGCCGATGGGGTCATGTGCTCTAGGGGAACCCTCGGCTATCCCTTTTTAGTGGGAGAAATCGATCGTTTTTTGAAAACTGGTGAACCCCAACCCCCCGCAACGATCGCGGAACGGCTGGACTGTGCGCGGGAGCATCTCATTGCGTTGGTGACAGAGCGGGGCCAGGGGGGGCTTTTTCAGGCCCGTAAACACCTGGCCTGGTACTGCACCGGCTTTCCAGGGGCAGCGGAATTGCGTCAACAGTTTACCCAGATGGAGAGTTTGGAGCAGGGGTTGGGGTTGTTGGATCGGGCTCTTTTTAGGGAATAGGTTTTAGGGAATAGGAAATAGGAAATAGGTTTTAGGAATCGTTTCCGGGATTATCGACGAAATCGGTTTAGTTGAACAAGTAGACGAACTATTGGGGA
>DALYGI010000350.1:0-4769 GCA_031971595.1 Prochlorotrichaceae cyanobacterium CTOTU29312 | reverse complement strand
CTGATCACCACAGGTAAAGGCTACGGGACTTTTTTCAAAGTTACTACAGGCGGATACTTCTCGAACGCGACTGATAATTTTCCGAAAGTTTTGGTAGTCGGATGGCAGACCCCGATCGTAATTGGCCTCTTTTTTAATTGCTGAAGGGGAGTTTAAGAGCAACCTACGGATTTGTCGGAAATCCTGTTGAGAAAGTTTCGGTGAAAGATAGACACCGGCTCCGGGGATGTGGCGACTGGTTTTTAAGATTTTGAGATCTTTGGGTAGTTTTTCGTTGAGTACCCCAACCCCAAGGTCTGCTTTACCGGTTTGTACTAAATTTTCGATCGTTTTAGGGCTGAGGTTGGTAATGACATGAAGGCTGGATCCATACAGATCATAAATGGGCATGTAAAACCTAGAAGCAGAGAAGAAATCCCCTAGGGCGATCGTATACTCTGAGGATAATTGATCAAACTTAATCTGACTGTCTTCCCGAACAAAGAAGGTGGACTGATACCCTGGTGTATCGGGAAACATAGGGGCGATAAATTGATAACCCTGATCTTCCGCTTCAATGGCAATAATGGGAGAATAGGAAAAAACAATATCCCATTGATGGTTTCTAATCTTGCCAATGGCTTCAGGGTATCGGCTAGCGTGGCCACGATGGGATGCTTGAAGGGTCACGGCAATATCTTCGCCAAAGAGGGCATCCAGGGGATTAGCAGGAATTAGTTTTTGCTCTAGAAAATTCTGCAAGGGTTGGTAATCTTTTTCCCAACTGACGGAGCCAATGACGATCGTTTTTTGGGTGATGGGAGTTTTGAGGACATACTGAAGAAGGGGCAAGAAAATACTCAGAATGACGATCGAGAATAGGCTACCTTTGAGGAGAGAAGGCCATACCGTTGATTTTGCGGGTTTAGGGACACGGGTAGGGATAGTCTTAGTCTTAGTCTTGGGGTTGAGTGGATGAGCGGGGGGTGTTTTAACAACTAGGGGTTTGGGTTTAATGATAGGTTTACTGCGATCGGCATGGGGTGGATGAGGATTTTGAATTTTGGGTAAATCGGAGCGCTTGATTGGTTTTATCGGTAGGTTAAGGTCTGGATTTTGGCTAGAGCTTTGAGGTGGGTTTTGAAGTGGATTTTCAGGTAAGTTTTTAGATTCTTGTGGCTCAGGGAAATTACTGACCAGTTCATCTAGATTTGCATCTGACTTTAGACCAGAAATATGGCGAACGATCGACTCAATTCCAATATATTCAAAAGCATTTTTAATTTCATCATATACCCCAATCTCTGCGATCGTTTTTTCGAGGGATGAAAGATTACAAATCAGTATTCGACTCCCATACTCAAACTGATTAATGGTTGCTCTTGGAATATTAAATTGGGCTTGATCCGGGGCCACAATGATAGGATTGACAAAAATTTTGGATTCCAGTCCATAGGGACAAAACAAAGGCTTGAGACGTTCTTTCAGAACAAACGCATAGGTTCTCGATTGGACATAGGGATTCGTGCCGATCGCCCTAATCTCCTGCCCGTCACATTTCCACGCTTCATTTTGGCTTCCCGTCCACGTCCCTACATAGTTTTTAGCTTCTAAGCAAATAAAAAGACCAGGATAGAGGACTAAAACCCCATCTATTTCATAAAGTTTTCCCTTAGAGTCAGTAAAGGAAAAACTGAGTAGGGCATATCCGTCTAAGTTTGATCGTTGTAACGTTCGCTTGAGATCATTTTCAAATGAATTGTCTAACTTTTTCTGATATGGCAACAAAATTTTCATAATTGACCCCTGATGTTTCCCTGCAATCTCCTAACGAACCCTGAAGGCTCTCTATGCTATCTATACAGATTATCCTCCAAGAACAACGGGTTTCTATTGGGGTCGCCGTGGAAGTGGCGATCGTTTCGGTGCTGCGGGAAATGATTGTGCGAGGGGTGTTGGAAACCAGTTTGAGCCAAGTGATGGGGGCCTGTGCCTTTCTGGTGGTGCTTGGAGCGTTGTTAATTATCCGGGTCTGGTTGCCCCCCACTTTTGAAGGGGTGGATCCAGAGCTAGAAATCTCCAAACGTCATCGCAGCCGATCGGAATCCAGTTCAGAACTTATCCCCAAACCCTAGAGACAGCAGGAACAGGCACTCAGGTCAAACCCATCCCAGCAGCAGCTACAGCCCTCTAGGGGATCTCCACAGCCCAGACCTCCCAAGGTAGAAGGCCCCCCGCAACACCCCTCGATCGCGCCACAGACTAAACAGGACGCGAGGGGATTAGGGGGCGGTAGGGCCGGGTTTAGGTCGGGTGGGGCGTAATATTCTCCCTGGGTTAGGGTTTCCGCTGGGGGCTCCGGCTCGTCTGCCGCTTCTGGGGAATGGGTGGCCATTCTCAGGGAGGGTAAGGGCTTGGGGAATTCTGTCTGGGAATATTTTGTCTGGGCAAATGCAGTATGAGCAAATTCTGTACGGGTAAATTCTGTCTGGGTGAATTCTGCCTGGGTAAATTCTGTCTGGGCAAAGGCGGGCGCAGAGGTTGCCCCTGGCAGAACGATCGCTTCTAGGGATTGCCCTAGGAGGTTTTGGGCTTTGAGGGCTTGCCAAGTTTTTAGGGTTTCGTGGGCGGCGCGACAGGCTCGGAATCGTTGCCGACAAAGGGGTAGGGCCTTTTTAATTCCCTCCGCAGCGATCGTTTGTTTCACATATTCCGAACAGGATAGCCCTCCCTGTAGCCGCCGATGGGCACAGTGAAACCCCTTGAGGGGAGAGAGATACCGTTGATACAAAGCGATCGTTTGAACGGCTAACTGGCGACTCCCGATTTTGCCAGCCCGTTGCCCGATGGTTTGTTTTTCAGATAAACCCTGCTTGCCCATGGCACACTCCTAAACTGGGCTACCGATTTCCAAGATTTCCAAGATTTGCCAGATTTTGCAAGATTTGCAAGATTTGCAAGATTTGCAAGATCCAAGATTTCCAGAACATTCCAAAGAATTTCAAAGAATTTGGAGGAAAGACTTGCGCGTTAAACATTTTTTGTTAAGGTTATGGCGTTAAAGCTTGGTTTG
Source organism: Prochlorotrichaceae cyanobacterium CTOTU29312 (assembly GCA_031971595.1). Lineage (GTDB taxonomy): Bacteria > Cyanobacteriota > Cyanobacteriia > Prochlorotrichales > Prochlorotrichaceae > JBEAPM01. Next base: position 1,717 of record DALYGI010000350.1, on the reverse strand, counting down.
TCTATAATAAGCCGGATTCAGGGCAGCCGCCTAAGAATCCTTGCCTAGATCACGGATTGATTACTGCTTTCTGAAGGAGCGCCTCGGCCATGTCACCACAAGACTTCTCTCCGATCGTTACCTTGACCAATTTGGAGGTTGAGGGAGAAGACTTCCGTTTGTCCTCTGAGCCTTCTCATGCTGAAGAGGCGAATCAGGAGGGGCGGGAATCCCCAGACCAGCAATCTGATACCTTTGCTCCCCTTAGTCCCCTCAGTAGTGCCCTGGAAGCATCCCCGCCCGTTGTGGACTGGAGCGATCGAGTGGATGTGTATGCCGATCGCCTCATGGATGAAATTTTTAACCCCGTGGAGCACACCCTAGAGAGTGGTGCAGCGCCCCTGGAGTTTGAAGAAACGGAAGTGCTTCGCATTCGCTCCTTAGAAATGCCTAACCTCTCCTTGCCTGCGGCCCTCGTGCCCCGGATGGATGCCTATAGCCCCCAAGCAGACAGCGCCCTGGCGGTAATTAGTGCGGAAGAAATGGCCGCCCCCTCTCCCCTCATCGATCGCCTGCTCCTCGGCTCTGTCCTCCTCTCCTGTGCCATTACCCTCGGCTGGTGGGCCATCGATCGGGATCGCTATGACGTGCTACTCAGTGCCTCCCCAGAAGCCCCCCTGAGCGTCCCTGAACCCGCCACCGTTTCCCCCGATGCCCAATTTGCGGCCTACCTTCAAGACTCCTTAAAGACCCTAGACACCCAAACCCAGGGCAAGAGCCCCAGCACCAGTAACCCCGCTGAAGCCACCTCCACCGGAACCACCCTGCCCAGCGTTCCCGCCACCCTGCCCACGGTACCAGACACCGCCACCGCCACCTTACCCACGGTCACCGTTCCCGGCACCCCCTCCCTCGGCGATCTCAGCCCCCTGCCCGCCCCTGCGGCCCCGTCCACCGTCTTGGATCGGGTTTACATTCCCGTCTATCCCAATACCCCCGGTGTAGCCGCTCCCCCGTCCGCCGTAGCCAGTTCCCTGCCCGGAGTGCTGAATCCCGCGCCCCCCTTAGTGGCCGCTGGCAACGTGCCCAAGGGCAATATTCCCGCCGCCGCTCCCCTAGCGGCCGCCCCCGTTGCCGCCCCCAGCCAAACCACCCCCACCACCCAAAAACCAGCAGTAGCTCCCGTTCCCCAACCCAGCGTCACCCATTCCCTGGTAGGGATTTTGGAACTGGGCGATCAGTCTGCGGCCCTGTTTCAAGTCAATGGCGTGACCCGACGGGTTCACCTCGGCGAAGCGATCGGTTCTGCTGGCTGGACATTAGTAGAAGTGGGCAACCAAGAAGCCATCATTCGCCGCAACGGTGAAGTGCGATCGATTTACATTGGTCAGAATTTTTAGATTTATGAGATTGATTTGACCCCAGACCCTTTAGCAAGACGCTTATGATTCAAGCCCCCGTCCGCTCGATCGACTTTCCCCCACTCTACCCCGACTCCGACGGTAAACCCATGGCTGAAAATACCATCCAATACCGCTGGATTGTGCTACTGGTCTCTAACCTCAAGCATTTATTCCGAGGGCAAACCGTCTTTGTTGCGGGAGACTTACTCTGGTATCCGCAACCCGTGACAGTTCCCCCTGCACCGTCCCAAGCACCCGATGCCATGGTGGTTTTTGGTCGTCCCGATGGCGATCGTCGTAGCTATAAACAATGGGAAGAAGACAACATCGCCCCC
>DALYGI010000349.1:0-4811 GCA_031971595.1 Prochlorotrichaceae cyanobacterium CTOTU29312 | reverse complement strand
GAAGCGGAACGACAGCGGGCCGATCGTCTTCTGGCTCAACTGCGGGCAGCGGGGGTAGAGGTTGACCCGTTCTAAATTCATCCAACCTTCAGGAATGGGGAGGGGCGGGAAAACCCGCCCAAGGTTTGACATCAGGGAAACCCGCCCAATGCCAAATGTAACGTCTACCTAGCGTCGGATTGGGGTACCACAGGGGTAGGTGGCAACGGGACTGGGAACCTTAGCCGGAACCGTTTCCCGAAGGACACTCTGAAGACCCAGATCGGCGCTGTGTTGAGCTACTTCGTAGTCCGCCCGCAGTTGATCCAGCAGTTGGATCCGGCGATCGTAGAGGCGCTTGAGGGTACGGGCTTCGCACTGATTCATCAGATAGGCCGTGAGAATGGGTAGGGCGATCGTGCTGTCGGTGTAACAAACGATCGTTTTGGGTAATTCCTCTGGATCCACTTTGCCCCAACTGACCGCTTCACTGGGGGTTGCACCGGAGAGTCCGCCAGTATCGGGACGGGCATCGGTGACTTGCACAAAGAAATCGTGGCCCCGTTCTTCTAAGCCCAGGACTTCGTGCAGTTGGGGCTGGGTTTGCAGCATAAAGTTCTTGGGACTGCCTCCCCCTAAAATCACCGCTGCACTCTTGCCTTCTACCCCAGGAATGCCGGACTGACGAGCCCCGTAGACGATCGCTGCGGTTTCGTTCACATCAATGGAGGGATCAATCATCAGCGCAGAACCCTGTAGAGCCATGGCCGCCACATTCATACCAATGGAACTGTCGCCAGGGGAGGAGGTATAGACGGGAATACCACACTCGTAGGCGGTGGCTAAAATCGACGCATTTTGCACCCCTAGCTGTTGCTCCGCCTGCCACACATAGCGCCCTAGGAGGTAATGAAACTCAGCGGTTCCCATGCGTTTTTGAAACTCTGGAGCCATCAGCACTTTACGGATAAAAGCATCGGTTTCCAGCAGGACATCGTAATCAAACACAATGTCATAAATGCGGATCCGTCCCTCTTGGCGGAGTTTGACATCATCCACAAAGGGGTGACTGGCATACAAACTCATGCCCAGTCCGTAGTGAATGTCGTGGTACAGGTTGGCCCCGGTGCTAATGATGTAGTCAATAAAACCGGCCCGCATCAGGGGAACGATCGCTGCACTGCCCATACCCGCAGGGGTCATTGCTCCAGACAAGCTTAAGCCTACGGTCACGCCGGGTTGCATCACCTCTCGGCTCAATAACTGACAAATTTCCCGAAGACGGGCGGAGTTATAGGCGGTAAAATATCCATCCACCAGAGCGGTAACGTCTAACTGCTGGGGCATGGGGGCGGGAGCAATGCGATGGCTAAGAATTCGAGACATGATCAACCTCCAAGAAATGAAGTTGGGACTGGATAGAATCAGTCACCAAATAGGGCTTAAATAGGTCTAAAATTGCTGTTTTTTTCGCTGTAAGCTGATCAGCTTATGGGCGGTTTCAGGGCTGCAAAATTATCAAAATCGTGGGGGTTTCTTCTTTTTTCTTTTCCATGACAAACCCCTGACCCCCTGATCCAAGACCTGCGGCAGATCACCGTAGGCAAGACCCTGAGGCTCATTAGGTACAGACAGCACAGATCTCCTTTTCCTGCCAGCAAAACAGGAATAGTCTCTTTGCCCAATGCTGACCCGCAAAAGGACGATTCCAGAGCCGTACCAGCCAGGAATAGTTCAGAAAAATTTAGTCGAAAGCCACGATCGCCTCATGAGTAGAGACTGACCGATCCAGGCTGTATTTATCGAACCGGGCCATTAACCCAGGACAACACAACCCTCAAGTTGCAGATCGGTCAGACGATACTGGGAGCTTCACAGCGATCGGCCCAAGAGAGTGCCGGATCTACCTGCCGTCTTCGCTTCAGTTGTATATCCAGATACCAAAGCGGTCTCCAAGGGTATCCAGTTAAAGGATATTGCAATGATCTAACCCTTTAAGCCAAGCTAAAGTGAGCAGTAAAACAACTGTACGTCCCCCATTTCGTTATGAGTTCTATGGATTCTGAGGACTTAAGGTAAGACCGTATACAGAAGCAGAAAACGAAATGAGCTAGTTTAGTGACCCCATAGTAGCACCCCTTGAAGGCTGCCGCAAGTTTTCTAAAAAAAGTATTACGAATCACATCCAACCGCTGGGTATCTGGAAAGCTCCCCAAGTTTCTAAGGTGGGCGGAGGCGGTTCTAGACCGTTAAAGGGATGTTTTTAAGGTTTCCTGTCCCCTCCAAAGCTGGGGGATTTTTTCTTTTTCAGAAATTTCTCTGTTAATTTTGGGGATCCAAATCAGCGAAGGGATCACTAAGGTTGTAGAGTAGAGGATAGTTTTCAAACGTTCACCTCAACACTATTCAACTGTTCCTTGGATCCAATGCAAAGTAGTGTTTTTTACTTTCCCCATTGCCGTAATGAAACGGAGGTCGAAAGTAAGCTTATTGTTGATTTTTTGTTACCTCGCCTAGGGTACACGCCCCACACTTGGCATCAAGAGGTAGCCTTTGGCCACATTCGCCTAGACTTTTTGGTGTTTGCAGTGAACCGTGCCCCCTTACGGTTAGCGGATAATCAGCCGGTGAGTTTGGTGATTGAGGCGAAGTCTCCCCAGCACAGTCTCGATCGTTTTGAGGGGAAATTGCGCCAATATTTAACAAAGTTGCGGGTGGGTCATGGGGTGTTGACCAATGGGAAGGATTTTCGGGTCTATTGCCGGGACAAGGATTCTATCAATTTGTTGTTTCGGTGTCCTGGAGAGGCGATCGAGCAGAGTTTGCCCCAAATTCGGGAGTTGATTGGTCGAGAGGCGTTGATTGCGTTGTCGTCGTCAGAGCCGGTTTTATTGGATTCGGTTCAGGAGGTGAACGAGTTACCCCAGAAAGCAATTTTACCTACGGAGGGATTGCTGGTCAGTCTGCCCCAGACCGATCGTTTGGCTACTGTTAACACTGTGGAGGTTTCTATGAGTCAGGAGGATTTAGCCATGATTATTTTGGCGATTTATCACAACAAGGGCGGCGTGGGGAAAACCACCACCACGGTTAACTTAGCCGCGACCCTAAGCAAAATGGGTTATCGGGTGTTACTCATTGATCTTGATTCCCAAGCAAATTCTACCTTTGCGGTGGGATTGATGAAGTTCAGGGACGAGCTTGATGATGACATCAAAAATGCCTACATTTATCATGTCATTCGAGAAAAAGAAAAATATCCAATTGAAGAAGTTGTTCGTCAATCTAGCTTTTGTACCCCTGAATTTGATGTTATCCCTAGCCACATTGATCTGATGGCTCATGAGTTTGAGTTAAGGGAGATTGAACCCGCTAAAAATCGCCTAATGGCAAAACTTCAGAAGGTAAGCGATCGATACGATATTGTTTTAATTGATACCCCTCCTTCCTTAAATTTGTACGCTAGAATCGCCTTAATTAGTGCAGATTATCTTCTAATTCCATCGGACTTAAAACCCTTTGCCAACGAGGGCTTAATCAATGTCAGAAACTTTGTGAGTGACATTAACGAATATAGGGAAGAACTCGGACGGGATCCGCTAAAAGTCTTGGGTGTTCTCCCCTCTAAGGTTTCTACAAATGCACGTTTTCTCGAATATACGCTGCCTAAAATGGAAAGTGTAGTAGAGGATCGATATGGTTATAGGCTATTGAATACTCGGATTTTTGAGCGTCGGGATATTTCAGCAGCCATTGAGCGAACTCAGGCTGTAGGCAACTTAGATATTCCCGATCCTCAATCGGTCTTGGATTATAATCCCAGTTGTCAATCCAGTTTAGAATTTCAGAATTTAGCTCAGGAAATTATTGGACTCATTGGAGTATAATATGGAATTACAAACCTCATTAGTTGACCTAGACAGCATCGAAACGATCGAGAAGAATGAGTTTTCGATTGATGTGGAGAACCAAGCTACAGCGATCGAACATTTAGCGCACTCTATCGTTAAGCTTGGGGGCTTGATTCGGATTCCCGTGGTTGAGCAGGTCAAAATTGATGTTTATAAGCTGATTGCCGGACATTTTGACTATTACGCTTATCTGAAGGCCAGGGAATTTGATCCGGATCTACCCGATCGGCTTCGAGTGTTCATTATCAATCCCAAAAAACCGCTGACCCAAGAAATTTTAACCCAACTCAACGCATTGAACCGAATTCAAGGAGTGACTATGCCTAAGAATAATACTTCTACTCAAACTGCTGAAGTGGATATGCAGCTTAGAAATCTTCAGGATTTTTGCGAGTCTAGATTTGCCCAATTGAGCCAAGAACTCAAGGCTTTAGACCTACTAGCTAATATTTCTGCCCAAGTGTCCGGGGTGAATCAGGTTATTGGAGCCTTGGAGCAAAAACTAGAGCAATTACCCAATCGATCATCTAATCGGGGTGGTGATCTGCCCTCCTATGAAATCCTCCAATCCCTAGGTCTTAATCATCATCAAATTCTGAAAACCCAGATTACGGTTTTAAAAAATAAGGGTCATAAAACGCCAGCATTGAATAAAAAATTATCTGAACTGGAGGCATATATTGAGAAGTTCAAAGAAACACATCAACCGATCGAGCAGCCTAAGGAGCAGGAGCAGATTAACGTTCCTGAAGTAGCGATCGTTCAGGATCCTATATCTTCCTATGAAGCATTTTCTAAAGAATCAATGAAGACCTTAAAGAAATTGAACACAGACTATAACTACGATAACTTAGTCCCGATCTATGTCTTGCGGCGTACCTTAGGCGATCGGGTCGATCGGACTCAATTTAATGAATGGCT
>DALYGI010000348.1:0-4827 GCA_031971595.1 Prochlorotrichaceae cyanobacterium CTOTU29312 | reverse complement strand
CAGCAGTTGTTGAACATCTAGTTAAACATCTAGTTTTTTTTTGTTAGTTTTTGTCGTTTTTGTCATTTTTAACCAACGCCCTATCTTCGTACCTTAGTTTTGAAAGATTGCATGGAACCTATCCCCCTACCCGCTCCTATTCACTACGAAGTTGCCCTCCGTCTTCTGGAGCAGCAAACCACCTTTGCCCTGAGTCACCGTCAGCACCAGCGGGAACTGGCTCACGAACTGATTATTACCCTCCGCAAAGCCCTCTCCCAACAGAAACGTCTAGAAGAAAGTTGTGCCCAAGTGGGTCTAGCGATCGATTATCGTTGGTCACTGAATCCTGCTGAGGCAGGGGATCCAGAATCTCCGAAGGCAGAATAAAGGATTGAGTTCGATCGACGCTTTTATCAGCATTCCTTTGATTTCCTAGTCTCCATGAACTTTACCTATTTTGGCTCTAATACCTGGCTTTTAGAAGTGGGAGGATACCGGATCCTGATCGATCCTTGGTTAGTGGGAGATCTCACCTTTGGCAGTCAGGATTGGTTCTTTAAAGGCAGTCTGCGCCAGCCCCTGCCCATCCCCCAGCAGATTGATCTGATTTTGCTCTCCCAAGGATTAGCGGATCATGCCCATGAACCGACCCTCAAAGCCCTGGATCCCCAGATTCCCGTCATTAGCTCTAAAAGTGCAGCAACGATCGTTCGGCGATTGGGCTATACCCAGGTCACAGCCCTGAGTCCTGGCGATCGGTTGACCCTGGAAACCCGTGAAGGAACGATCGAAGTTGAGGCGGTTCCCGGTGCGCCCGTGCCCCAGGTGGAAAATGGCTATGTGTTAACTTGGGGTGATCAGCAGCGGCGAATTTATTATGAACCCCACGGTTTTTTCGATCGAAAAGTGGCTCGTTTTGCGCCGGTAGAGGTGTTGATTAGTCCGGTGGTGAATTTAGAATTACCCTTATTAGGCCCGTTGATTAATGGCTGTAGTGCCGCCCCAGAATTGGTGAAATTGCTCCAACCTCAGCACATATTACCCACAGCCACGGGGGGAGAGGTGGAGTTTTCAGGAATTTTAATGGGACTACTCAAAGCTCAGGGGACGATCGCCGGGTTTGAGGAGGGCTTGAAACAAGAGGGCAACGCAGCGATCGTTTCGACCCTTAATCCGGGTGAATCCTATAGGGTCTAGCTCCTATACGACCTTGTATTTCCGATCGTCCTGATATTTCTGATTTCCGATTTCCGATCGTCCCGATCTTTCCCAATTTAACTGACTGTATTAGAACCGACTGTATTAGACATGGAACAAACTCCACCCGTGATCGCTGCCCGTCCCCGTGCGCTTCGACTCGTCGCGTTGGGAGATAGTTTAGTCTATGGTTATGGGGATACGGAAAGGGGCGGCTGGGTCGATCGTTTACGGTGTTATTGGATGCAGCAATCTCTGACCGATTCAAAGGCTGTGGATGCACCGGTTTTGTATAATTTAGGGGTGCGGGGGGATACGATCGATTTGGTGTCTCGGCGGTTAGAGGCAGAGTTTAGCCATCGGGGAGAATATCGTAACCGGGTGCCCGATGGTATTGTGTTATCTGTGGGAACCAATGATTCCCCCCGCATTGGCCAACCTGATGGTAAAAATTATACGGATTTCGATCGGTTTAAATGGTTAATGGAAACCCTGCTCGAACGATCGTTAGAACTAGCCCACCGGGTATTTTTTGTGGGAATGGTGCCCGTTAACTCCCAGAAAATGCCATTTTTGAATTTGTTATACTATAACCATTCCGATCAATATCGCTACAAAGAAGCGACCCAAGAATTATGCCGATCGCTGGGAATTCCCTATTTAGATTTATTTGAGCGCTGGCTAAGTTTGGGGGATCAGTGGTGGCAATCTCGGCTGAGTGCGGATGGTTTGCACCCCAATTCTTTGGGCTATGCCAGTATTTTTGAAGCGGTTTTAGAGTGGAAGGCTTTGAATTTGGGGAATAGGGAATAGGGAATAGGGGAGTAGGGGAGTAGGGGAGTAGGGGAGTAGGGAATGGGGAATAGGGGAATGGGGAATAGGGAATGGGGGAATGGGGAATGGGGAATGGCCAACGGAAAAATCTATGGCGAAACCTATGGCGAAACTTACCTTTCCCTGGATTATGCAGAAGTTTTAGTCATCACACCTATTCAAACTTAATTTGATAGTCCAGAGTCCAGAGATCAAATATGACAACGATCGTTAACGAAATTGCTCCAGAAATTTTAATTATTAAGGAGCTTTTCACTAGCACACTGAGGCACAGATCGGGGCGCTAAGGTTTTCATTTAGATTTGTGGAGAAAGATTTGAGTGCTGTTGTTCAAAACGATTGACAAAACTATAAATCGTCTCTTGCAAATCTTCTTGGCCCTGATGCTCACCAATGGAAACCGCTACCGCCATGCCACCTGCGGCCATGCCTTCTTTGACAAACCCCTGTTCATAGGCTTGTAAACCGGGAGATTTTGCATTTTTAAAGTTTAATTGGGTAACGGCTAAGCACGGCGGAACTAAGCTATCCAGACGATCGCTCAGGTGATCCAACAGGCCGAGGGGATCGCCAGAGGGATCCTCCACAACCCAACGGGTGGTTGCTAAGAGAATGTGTCGGGGCTCCCAGGCTAGGTTGTAATACTGGGCAATATGGGCGGTGAGGGCATACACGGCCATCATTTGGGTTCCCCCCGCCAGCAAAATTCCCACCTGACGGCTAGCGGTCAACATTAACCCCGCCACAAAGATTTGCATGGGATCCCCCACGGCGGCTAACACATCTAAGGGATCGGGAGTCCCACTCAGGTTGGCCCGTCGTAGCCCTTCTTCAACGATCGCTAATTTTTGGGCATGGTTACACAGAGGATGACTGCTGCTTACCCGTGAGGCTGCATCGTACCCCAGACCCAATAGCACCCCCAGAGCGGTTGTGGTGCCCCCCACCACACATTCTCCGATGACTAAATAGGCGGCTTGGGGCCGAAAGGCTAATTGCTCCCCCCAGTGCATCCCCTGATTGAGCAGTCGGCGGACTTGGGGGCGGGGGATGGCCCTGCCGGTACTTACACAGCGGGCGGGTAACCCTTGAACATCGATCGCCGGTACGGAGGGGGTTTCCGGTAAACCCACATTAAACAGGGTTAGGGGCCATTCCACCTTTTCCCACAGGGCACGGGTGATAATCACAGGGGACAATCCGGCGGAGAGGGGTGGTAAGGGATAGTGAACCATTCCCCCTGGTGGCTTCAGACCATTCACCAAAAATTCCGCATCCGCCAGGGCCGTATAGCGGCGATCGTGGGGGGTTTTGCCTGCGGCGGAAATGCCAGGGATTAAGCCCGTGGCCGTAAAACCCAGGGTACAAACGATATGGGCTGAACTGCCCCGATAGCGATCGACCCAGGTCTGTCCGTGGGGAATATTGCCATAGAGGATAATGGGCAATTCAGGATCTAAAACGGCTTGATGGGTCATAGCTCTGCACCGCTGGGTGTGGAATAATTCTGATTCTGGATCAATTTAAATAGATCGCCTGAAGGGATAGTGCTTTAAGCGGCCATCATTGTAATCTTTTTGTTAACCCTTTTGAGTCTGCTGTCAGGGGAGTAAGACCAGCAGCGGTGAGGAGGCCCGGATAAGCCCCCACCCGTTTCTCTCTTGATAAATTTTCTGGTTCCCCTGGGTGAATTGCTCGTTTAGGTTTGTTTAGGGTTTACGATCGCTCTATGACTGATGCTTTAAGTTTAGAACTCCTAGCCCATTGTCGTCAGATTTTAGGGGATCGCCGCATAAAAAATCGAGTGGTTATTTTATGTGAAGGGGGAACGGATCAACGGGGGCGATTGTCCCCCCAATCCTATCGACAAAACGATCGGCTACCGGATTCTAATTTTTACCAAGCCTGTGTGCCAACCTGGTGGCAAAAAACCGGCAAGCTTCTGCCTAAATTCATTAACTCAGGCGATCGGAGTAAGGTGATCTCTACCTATTTTGGTTTGTTAAATCTTCACCATCAAAATCCTAAGACTTCTTACCTGAATCCCCGACATCTCTTTGCCCTGGTGGATTTAGATTTACAGACTAAAAAGCTGGATCATTATCCCTACGGAGATTTAGAAACCATTTTTCATGCCCTGTATCAGAATGGGGAATTTCGATCGGAGGCGAGTCACCACCATCATCATCTCCTGGTCACGGGCTTAGTTCACAAAGAGGCCTATTATTTACTGCCGGAAATTAACAGCCTTTTTGAACAATATCAAATTCATTTTAATGGACAAAACCTTGAACTCGATGATCTCTACGTGACGATCGCAGAAACGGCGGACACCGATCAGGATCTAAAACTGCACTTTAATCAGGTACGCTCTCGGCTCAACTGCGATCCCTATTTCCAGTGCCAAAGTCTGATGCAGTTTCAAGAATCCTGGCTAGAAGCTTTTGAATTATCCCTAACTCAACTTCCTGAGCAAAAACGGCTTTTAGTTCATAATTTACTCATGGTCTGCAAAGCTAAACGTTTCTGGAAACAGATCCACCCTGCCCGCGAAGACTCCCGCAGTAGTCACGAATTACAGGATCAACTCATTCCCTTTATTGGTCGAGTTTATGCTGAGCAACCCGTCTACGATCGTTATCAAATTCCATCCCTTTTTAAAGCGATCTACACGATCGCCTATGAAGATAGACAATAAGTTAGATTTCCCGCCTAAAAACCACGTTATCATTTGTATCTTTGACGATGTGAATTCTCAACTCTATTGCTTTTTCATATTGACCCTGCTCTCTGACTTGTTGTGATCGAGGACTA
>DALYGI010000347.1:0-4854 GCA_031971595.1 Prochlorotrichaceae cyanobacterium CTOTU29312 | reverse complement strand
ATCGTTTTAGGGGAGAAAATTAGGATTCAGAGCCTCAACGATCGTAAACGGACAAGTCTCTGGAAAAATAGCAGGATCTAGTCCTGTCTCTTTACAGGCATCCCGCACTGCCCGCCCATAAATGATTGCCCAATCTTGGTCTAGAATCGATCGCAGGCTAGGACTATCTTCGAGCAGAATTTCGAGTTGGCTACGCTGTTCAATGATCGTACTGAGCCAACCTTGACCCCGATAGGGTAGCTCTGTTGATTGGTATTTCCATTTGAGCAGGTGCATCAATAAAACCCGCAAACGGTTGAGTAACTCTCTGCGTTGGCGTTTAGACAAATCTTCAAGTTCCTCCAAAAGATGTAACCAGTCTAAGTCTATATTGGATGGGTTTAAGGTAAGTTGGGAGTGTTTTAAACGATCGATCATACCCCCAATCCAGGCATAGTAATCCTGTTCATAAAGATCGGATAAACCTACGGATGAAGTAGCGATCGATTCAAGCTCTGACATAGATGACATAACGGTAAATTAAAAACGTACAGATAAGATAAAATCTAGTGATCATCATTCTAGCTTATCACAGCGATCGGGTCTTGATTCAGAAAACCTTGTAAATCTCCTTAAACCGATGATCTTGTCCCGAATCAAGATTGCCGCTTACATCACCGCCTATCAAGATGCTACGGCTTTAAATGCCTGTGTTCACAGTCTTCAAGATCAGCCCTTGGTCAACGAGATTTACATTGTAGATAATTCTCCTCAACCTTTATCCTTACCCCTCTCAATTATCCCGATTATTTATTACCATTACCCCCAAAATATTGGCATTGGTGATGGACTAGCCTTAGCGATCGATTGGGCACTTCAACAGCATTATTCCTTCCTCTGGCTCTTTGACCAAGATAGCCAAGCCACCCCTCACTGCCTAGAGCAACTGTTACAGGCTTACCAACATCTTCGGGACAATAACATTCAATCGGGTATCCTCGCCCCCACTGCCCTCACCGGTATTCCCCCCGAACCAGTTCTTGCTGCCCATTACGATCGCTATCGGTTCATTGGTCAACCCCACCAAAACGATCGTCCCTACTATCCCTGTGTTGCCCCCATTACCTCTGGTTCACTTCTAAATTTAGCGGCAGCAAAAGCCATTGCTCCTCCCCAGGGAGAATTTTTTATTGATGGCGTAGATATTGAGTATGGAATGCGTTTATACCTGGCTGGTTATCAAAACTATATGGTTACAACCGCGATTCTCCAGCATAACTTTGGTCTACCCTATACCGTTTTCTGGTGTGGAAAACCTAAAATTCTGCAAAATTATTCCCCACTTCGGCATTACTACACCTGTCGCAATCACACGTATTTAGACATCAAATATGCACAGGGAATCTGGAAAATAGCAGCAATTTTATTTCGCTTAAAATATCTTGGTGCGACCTTATTTTGGATTATTTTTTTCCTACCGGATCAGAAAAGACTCAAAAGTTGGGCTTGCCTGAAGGGTACCTACGATGGACTGCGAGGACGATTGGGTAAAAGGTAAAGCTTGTAGTACAGCCTAGTTTTAGATTAGAAAAAACGATCGTATAATTAATGCGTTGAATTTATTGGAAACTATTAAGCTTCTACTTTGGATGCATCTAGCCTAAACTTTGAGTTAAACTGAGAGCATCTTGAGTTATCTTACTCCTACCCCGATCGCCCTATGTCTACAACCCTGCTTGCTCCTCCTGCTGAACAACAAAGCTTAATTCTCTACGGAGTCACCTGGGAACAATACGATGCCTTAGTTGGGCTTTTTATGGATCAATTTCCTGCCCTTCGTATGACCTATCTAGAAGGAACCCTTGAAATCATGAGTACCTCTCCCGAACACGAACGGATCAAAAAAGTAATTGCCCGTTTAATCGAAGCTTTTGCTGAAGAACTTGACCTTGATCTGAATGGCTATGGAGCCGCAACTTTTCGCAAAAAAGCCGCCGAGCGGGGTCTGGAGCCGGATGAGTGTTACTGTTTTGGCACCTTACGAGAAGTACCGGATATTGCGGTGGAAGTGGTGATTACCAGCGGGACTCTGAACAAGTTACGGGTGTATCAAGGATTAGGGGTTCAAGAGGTTTGGTTCTGGAAAAAAGGTAAATTTGAGATTTATTCTTTAGTGGATGCCGATCGGGAGTACGAGGCACAAGAAAAAAGTCTACTTTTACCTCAATTAGATTTTAATCTCCTCTCCCAGTTCATCGACAATCCCCAACAAACTCAATCGGTGAAAGCCTACCGTAAAGCGCTTAAAAATTCTTTAACTTTATGATTTCAATCTTTACCTAATTCTGACTGTTTTACAAAATTGTCAAATAGGTATCAACGGATTCCGTAGGTAACACCCGCAGTGATTGATTCTTCAAATCCGGTTCTAAACCCAACATCTCCAACGGGATGACCCCCAACAATGGATCCTGTCCGCCGGGTAGTTCTAAACATTCAAACGTCCCTTCACGATCGCAAAGACAAATCGTCGCATCTCGATAAATGCGGGCAGTGGTAATTCCTGTTGCTGTGGACACCGGAACTTCTTTGAGCAGTTTCAGCCCCAACTGATGGATTAAATCGTCTCTCCAGCTTATCACAAGCGAGGCGTGGGGCTCATCGATAGTTACAAAATCTGGTAAGACGACCCAGTGACGATCGCGGCAGCTTAAGACTGCTCCCAGTTACCCCAAGGCCTGGGTCAGTAACTCTGCCAAGCGACTGACCGGGGCACGGGGAGACAAACGGGGTAGGGCAATCTCTTGCCCGTCGGCAGTTTGATAACACAGGACGGGAATTTCATACTGGTAGCGATCGAACCACTCCGCCTGGGTGGTAATGTCCCGCACTTCCACTTGGTCAATGGGGGGGGTACTCACCTGCTCCAGTTTTTCCAGTAAACCTTCACAGAGATGGCACCCTGGTTTGCTATACAAAATTAAATTCATTCGGCTGTCCTCAGTGAGATATAACTACGATCGTTTCGGGGCTTTGGGGGCAATAAAGTGAGCCCAGATATTGCCGTCTCCTTCCGGGGCGCACATTTGGTTCATGTAGGCATTGGAGTAAAATAATTTGCGCCCGTTGGTGTCCCGATAGCCTGTGAGGGCATTGCCATAGGGATCGTTGATGATGTAGCCGTTGGGGGTATATCCCACCGCGCAGACGATATGCCCCGAATGGGTAAAGTACCCCCCCACCACCACGGGGCGACCTTGCATCAGTTGGGAGCGAATTTGTCCCCAGGTACGGGTTGTACTAAAGCTGGCCTCGAATCCGTAAGCCTGACTCATGCGGACTAAAACGGTATTATCGGTTTGGGAGTTGGCACCGTAGCGCCGTACACACCACTCATAGAGTTCATCTTCCAACTGTTTACCTGCCTGGGGCCGCACACCGTAGTAGTACATGACCATGGCAATGGCGGTCACGTTGCAGGTGGATGCGGGACGGTGAGCATTATCCCGCTGGGAGAAGTAGGGCACATTCAGTTCCACTTGGGCGGGAGATAACTCTACGGGTTTGGAGCCTCGTCGCACTTCCACATCCTCAATAAAGAGATAGCCGGAGTTGCCAAAGCCTCGCAAGTTTTCGGATAGGGCCACCCGGAGGTGCTGATCCGCTGGACTGTAGCCCAGTAAGCCGTACACACTGCCTTTGCGGAGTTGTACTTTTTCCCGATCGCTGAGGTTGTTGCTGTTCACTGCCCGCTTTTTAAAGAGGGTGTCTTTTTTCAGGGTTAGGGTCAGGGCATCGGGGTCAAAGACAATGGGTTTCCCATCCTTTTCGATGGCAACGTGTTCCCAGTACAGGTACCCCTGGCTACCGAAGCCGGAGCGGGGTTCCAGGAAGGTGACCTGAAAGTGACCGCGAAAGGCGGCATAGCCTAAAATCGTGAGGGTTTGTCCCCGGTGTAGCCATTGTTTTTTAGACGCATCTAACAAGCCGGAGTCGATCGGCTCGGCTTTGAGCCAGGTGTCTTGGGTCATGAGGACTTTGGCGGTGCCAGGAATGGGGATGGGGACTTCTTCCAGGTCAAAGTGAAGGACTTCTTCGCCTTTTTTCAGTTCTACGTGTTTTTCAAAAAAGTAGCCAAATTTACCAATGACTCCAAAGGCTTCCTGAAGTTCGACCTGAATGTGACCATCCGCATAGCCGTAGCGTAGGAGGGGAAACTGGGTACCGGCGGACACAAAGGTTTTAAAGTCGTCCGCTAAATTGGCGGAATCCAGGGGCATATCCTTAAAAATGGTGTCTTCTCGCACGGTCAAAATCACGTCTTTGCCAATACTGAGAGGGGTGTCGCTTACCCGCAGGGGAATGACTTTTTCCGCAACCACTCCCCCCGCACGATCGTACCCGGACAGGCGCAGCCACCGCGAACCCGAGTTATAAAATCCTTCGTCTAGTTTCACAGACCAGGTTCCGGCAATACCATCTACCGTTAGTTGGAAAGGATGCTTATCTTCTGCTTTTAGGGTTAAGCGATCGATACTTTGGGCGTGATAGGTGCCGCTGAGGGTAACGGGGGTGCGGATTAAAACTTCCTCTGGCCCGGTATAACTGAGACGAGAATCGAGGGTAGGGATTGCATCCATGGTGGTGGCAGGTGTGGGGGGATAGAGTTGTGCGGATAACCGCCCCAATCTTAGGCCAATTCGGGATGTTCAATCAATCGGGTCGTGGCAGGAATCTGAGTTTGCCAATCGACGGGCTGTCCGTGTCCCCAAAATGCTTCTAGGTTGTAATATTCCCGCTCCTGGGGCATAAATAAATGGACAACCACATCCCCATAATCTTGCAAAATCCATCGCCCTTCCGATAGCCCCTCTT
>DALYGI010000346.1:0-4854 GCA_031971595.1 Prochlorotrichaceae cyanobacterium CTOTU29312 | reverse complement strand
CAGAGAAGACTCAGTAAAGACTATGAAAGGTTGCCAAAAGTCAGTGAGATCTTTCTTTATACATGCATGATCCCATTAATGCTAAACAGGCTGACAAAACGAGCCTAACTGTCAACTTAATATTTTATTTATAAATACCCTCTACTGAACTGTTTTGCCTAGCTTGATCAGCATCTATCCCTTTATTTTTCCTAGCCTACTTATGAATTTACTGACGAGAGTATACTACCCTTTACTTTACCAGATCTACTTACGTGGATTGAACGGACTTTAGAGAAGGAATTTGAGAGATTGTTATCCCCTTCTGGAACCCACATTCCGCAGGTCTGCCTCCAAGATTGAGAATTTCAACTTGTCACTCCAACAAGTAGTAACGACCACAATTGTAACGGAATGAGGATCCATGAGGATCCCATCGTGGGGTAGATGAAATGAAGGGATTCTTAATAAATTAAATATCCTCAAAGCCCATGCCGCCAAGGCGAAGCAGTCCTAAGGTCTACCGGGAGCAATGGTAATGATGGATCAGGAGGATCAGGAACAGCCGGATCGGGGCATAGATCCAACGGGGACAAGCCCTCTCTCTGGAGGGGTTCAACCGAAAAATCTGCGACCTACGGTATTTTGGCGACTCGCAGAGGATATTCCCAAACCCCTCGGCTGGAGCTTGATGGGGGTGTCTTTACTCTGCCCCCTGCTGCTGTGGTGGCTAGTGACGGCGCTCCAACTCATTGATCCGAAGTTTCTGCCCTCACCGGGGACAGTGTGGAATGCCTTTTTGAACTTGTGGAGCACCGGGGATCTCCTGAAAGATACCGTCGCCAGTTTGTGGCGGGTGGGGGTAGGTTTTTTGATCGCTGCGGCCTTCTCCATCCCGATCGGGGTGTTGATGGGCAGTTTTGCCAGTATCCGCGCCCTTTTGGAGCCTGCTTTTGGGTTGATGCGCTATATGCCTGCTCCGGCGTTTATTCCCCTATTAATCATCTATTTAGGGATTGATGAGGCTCCCAAAATTGCTCTGATTGTCATTGGGGTCTTTTTCTTTAACGCCCTGATGACCATGGACACGGTGAAGTTTGTCCCCAAAGACCTGATTGAGTCCACCTATATGCTAGGGGGCAACCGCTGGCAAACCCTCGTGCGGGTCATTTTTCCCTATGTGCTGCCGGGGATTTTAGATGCCTGTCGCATTAACCTTGCGGCCGCTTGGCAACTGGTAATCGTAGCGGAACTGATTGCCGCCAATGAAGGATTAGGGCGACGCATTAGCTATGCAGGCCGTTTTTTTAAGACCGATGAAATTTTTGTGGGTTTGATGGTTATCGGCGTGATTGGGATGAGCTTTGACCTCTTATTTCAATACTTTATCCGTGTGGCCTTTCGGTGGAGTAGCCAGCATCGGTAAACCGTTCGTTTTTCTTTTTCGCTCCAATTCTTTCCTCTAATTTTTCCCTCTATTTCTCTACCCCAAACTAACTTAAGGCTAACATTATGTATATCCAAATCAACAACCTGAGCAAGGTGTTTAAGACCCAGCAAGGCCCCCTCTTAGTCCTCAAAGACATCAATATGGCTATTAAGCGGGGGGAGTTTGTTTGTGCCGTGGGAGCATCGGGATCGGGTAAATCGACCCTCCTGCGACAAATTGCGGGACTGGACAGCCCCACCACGGGAGAAGTACGGATTGATGGGCTGACCGTCATGGGGCCCGGGCCCGATCGGGGGATGGTGTTTCAGCATTACACCCTTTATCCCTGGATGACGGTGCAGCAAAATGCGGAGTTTGGGCTGAAGTTACAGGGTATGCCGAAGACGCAACGACGGGAGAAAGCTAGTTACTACTTGAATGTGGTGGGGTTAGCCCCCTTTGCGAAGGCCTTACCCAAAGAACTTTCTGGGGGGATGAAACAGCGGGTGGCGATCGCCCGTGCCTTGGCCTCTGAGCCGAAGGTATTGCTGATGGATGAACCCTTTGGGGCGTTAGACGTGCATACGCGGGAATCCATGCATGAATTTATGTTGGATTTATGGCAACGAACCGGGATTACGATCTTTATGATTACCCATGACGTAGAAGAAGCGGTTTTTCTCTCCAACCGGATTTATACCCTGAGTTCCCGTCCGGGCACGGTGCGCCGAGAAATGGTGATTAATTTACCAGAGCGTAATGCCCATGTGAAACGCCATAGCATTTTCCACGATTACCGGGATGAACTGATGGATCTGATGCGCCAGCAAGGGAGGGAAGATTTCCGGGTGGCAGCGTAGTGACCACCCAGGGATTTTAAAAACTTACGGGGTTTATCTTGCAAGATACGGTAAGTTAGCTAAGGGTTGTCCCTTCAAGTTATCTCAACGTTACCTAGCATGAGCCCTCTGAGTTGGAATGAATTAGAATCCCTGGCAAACTTTCAGCGGGATCCCGTGAATGGTGCCACCAATGCCCAAGCCTGGTTACGTCCCTTTGGGCACTCAGAAACCGAGATTCGGGTCACCCTCTACCGCGATTATCATGCCTGGTGTCCCTACTGCCAAAAGGTGTGGTTTTGGTTAGAAGAAAAGCAAATCCCTTACCGGGTGCAGAAGGTGACCATGTTCTGCTATGGCCAAAAAGAAGCTTGGTATAAACGCATTGTGCCCTCCGGGATGTTGCCCGCCCTCGCCCTAGACGATCGGATTATTACGGAAAGTGACGATATTCTCCTGGCGCTGGAATCTGCCTTTGGACCTTTGGGATGGTCACTGACGGATCCGAAGGTGATGCTCCTACGACGACTAGAGCGGCTCCTCTTTCGGGCGTGGTGTAGCTGGTTGTGCTATCCCAATCGTTGGTTTCAGCAAGAGCAACAAAATCGATCGCAGTTTATAACGATCGCTCAGGATGTTGAACAAGCTTTGGCCCAAACCCCTGGCCCCTACTTTCTGGAAACCTTTAGTGTGGCAGATGTGATCTTCACCCCCTACGTGGAGCGCATGAATGCCAGCTTGTTTTATTACAAGGGCTATTCCCTACGCCAGGAACACCCCCGCCTAGCGGCCTGGTTTGATGCCTTAGAAAGCCGAGAAACCTACCGAGGCACCCAAAGCGATTTCCATACCCACGTTCACGATCTGCCGCCCCAAATGGGAGGCTGCTGGTCAAATGAAACCCCAGAAGCCCTGCACAACCAACACCAGGTCAACCATGGCCCCTGGTTCGGGTTGCCCGATGTGGCCTACCCAGAGCCGGAAACCTCCCGTCAGGAAGCCCTCGCACGGGTTTTAAAACATCGGCAGACCTTAATTCGGGTGAATCCGGCAGCGGATCATCTCATTGAAGAGGCGCTGCGCTGTACCCTCACCTATTTGATCACCGGAGAGCCCTGCCAGCCCCCAGCAGGCTCCGATGCCGCCCTACGCTACCTAAGGGATCGCATTTCTGTCCCCCGTGATATGTCCATTTATGCGGCGAAACGGCTACGGGAAGCCTTAGAAACCACCGCCGCGATCGTGGGGGACGATCAGGGAACCCCCATTGCTGTACAGCACCGTCGGGATCAGGATCCGGCCAATTTTGTCCATTTTGGAGCAGCAAGCTAACCCTTCTATTATCTGGAACTTGGAAGTGCGAACTCGGAATTCGGAATGAGAGAAAGCTGCATATTCCGCGTTCCGCAGTGCATCAGCTTTGCCAACAGTAATGTTATAATATATACCATGATTGAATAAGATTGAAGATAACAGTATGATGGACTCTCGCAGTGCTCGACAAAGGTTATTAACGATTAACGATCGTTCCTCAATTGAATAGTTGGCAAATTTTTTTCTTTTAAAGTTTTCAGAAGTTTTCGAGTGGCTTGCTGTGCTAACAAAACATTCAAAGTCTGACTCGACTCACTCAAACCTTCCTATCCTTCGTATCACCCCAGTTGTTCCTGGAAGTGGCTTTAAAAATACTGTGCTCGAACATGATGCGGGGGCGCATTTTACGGTTGGGGGGGAAGCAATTTTTAACCCATTTCAATGGTTTTTTTTGATACTAGCCCGCAAATTATTAGCGGGCGGGTGCAGATGCAATACCATTGTTCTGAAAGACTTGCGGAATAACCGTCGTCTCGCCCGTAGCTAAAGCCCGGGCTAGTAGAACAAGTCCACTAAAGTGGACTACGGAGTGCCCCCAACTATGCAATACGCCCATGATGCGGTCTTAACAGATTCTGATTTGGAATGAAAGGAGTTCTTGCAGATATGGGCCCTCTTTATGCTGCCTATGATTCAAGCGATCGCCATCCTTAAATTTCCCAGTCTTCAATTTGTAAATTAAAAATACGACTAAACTCCCTGACATTGTGTTACTAAAATATAGTTTTCTTGACATCGAAGCCATACGAGCAGTGACTAAAGAACCAGGACAAGCCAGGTATTGAATACAAACGTTTGTGTCCAATAGATAACTCATAAAAAACTCCAATCTCGTTCGTCATATTTCCCTTGATCGCCACGTTCTAAAGGATCACCTTGCCATGATCCGGCTGTCCGTTCAAAAAAACCAGGAGTCCACCCCCAATCACGATCGCTAGGTGTTGAATTATCGATCGTTTGTGATCGCAAAAGTTCAATGAGAAATTGCAATAATAGCCAGCGATCGTTTTCAGAAAGCTTGAGAACGAGGGGCTTCAGTTCCAGTAAATCTAGTTTTGTCTTCATCTCAATAGCCTCCAATTTTTTCAATAGGACTAACGATCGCTCTTATTATAAGAGAGGTAGCCAGCGATCGCTCCCCATCCTCCAGATCCGGCTTTCTTCTAGTTCCCCCTCTGGGGAGGGGTTAGGGGTGGGTCATGCTAAAATACCCCCGATCGTTTGAGGGAAAAT
>DALYGI010000345.1:0-4884 GCA_031971595.1 Prochlorotrichaceae cyanobacterium CTOTU29312 | reverse complement strand
GTAAACAGAAGCATAAACATCAGTACCTAAAGTAGTCATTCCACGCCAAAATCTAAAAGTTTGACCTAGTCCCGTAAACACTACGCTTCCACCTGTCGGAATAGCGGAACGTGCAGGAATTACTAATCCCAGAGATACTTGCTGATGCGGGTAGTTGGTAGCATTTTGCGTAGAAATTGTGGTAGCCGACACGCCAGAAACTTGAACAGCTAGAGTCCAGTAATTTGTAGCTGTGTTTGTGGAATTTAGAACAGCCGTCTGATGCACTAGCTTGTCTACAAAAATCGACCCTGTAGTTGCTGCTGAACTGCCCGGTATCACCTGATTTGCCGTCTGTCCTACAATTTCAGGAATACTAAGCAAAAATTCTGTAAGGGAAAGCCAATAAGTCCCATTCCAAAATCCCTCAGTACCGTCGCTGGTATTGTACCAATGATCGCCAACGACCAAAGGCACACCCGCAGAGCGCTCAGTCGGCTTTGTTGAGCGGTTAAAGTAGGCAACCCCGGCGATGTATGCGGGGTCACCACCCGAAACCGTGGCAAAACTAAGAGCACCTGCGCCGTTGGTAACCAGGGATTGGCCGCTTGTGCCGTCTGTGGTTGGCAGTGTGAACGTGTTTACAAATGTCTGAAGGTTGGCATCATAGGCCAAAATTGTTGAGCCGATCGCCGCAGGCTGCACAGCGGTATCAGCCTTTGCACCCTGCGCCGCCGTGGCATAGTCCGTACTGTTTGTAGCTGCTGCTGTTCCTAATGTTGGTTTATTCAGGATTTGAGCGTCACCTGAAACAGCATTCCAGTCGGCATTGACGTTGACCTCTGCACCTGCTTCTATCCCTGCTAATTTGGTTTCCTGAGCAGTGGTAAAGCTGGCCTTGAATATTACAGCCATAATCTCCCCATCCTTAAATTCTCCCTATTTTACCACTATCAAAATGTTTCCGTAAGTGTTACACTTTGTGTTAATATGAAATTTACGAAATCAGCTTTCAAGTATCGGGATGGACAAATCTATCTGGCTAAATGTTCTGAACCGTTGGACATTCGTTGGTCAAGACAAATTCCTCAAGGTTGTGAACCGACCAGTGTAACGGTGCGACTCCATCCATCGGGAAGATGGCACATAGCCATTCGTTTTGATGACCCGACCACAAAGCCTTTGCCCGCTAACGATAATGCCCTGGGGATTGATTTAGGGGTCACTAGCTTAATTGCTACCAGCAATGGAGATAAAGTGACTAACCCTAAACAGTTCAAAAAGCATCACCGTCGTTTACGGTTGGCCCAAAAAAGTTTGGCTCGTAAGCAAAAGGGCTCTAAAAACAGGGAGAAAGCACGGCGTAAAGTGGCTAAAATCCATCTTAAGATTGCTGATTCCCGAAAAGATTTCCTCCATAAGTTGACCACTCAACTGGTGCGTGAAAACCAAACCATCGCTGTTGAGACTTTGGCGGTCAAGAATATGGTTAAGAACCATAAACTAGCCCTTTCCATTAGCGATAGTGGCTGGGGTGAGTTTGTGCGTCAGTTAGACTACAAATGTCGTTGGTATGGAAGGAGCCTGGTCAAGATTGACCGCTGGTTTCCCTCCTCCAAACGCTGTAGTTCCTGTGGGCATATCGTCGATAAAATGCCCCTCAACGTTCGTTCCTGGCAATGTCCTCAATGTGGGACTCACCACGATAGGGATGTGAATGCCAGTAAAAACATTTTGGCCGCTGGGCTAGCGGTGTCAGTCTGTGGAGCGACCGTAAGACCTGAAGGGAATAATTCTCGGAAGGCAGGTGCTATGAAGCAGAAACCTGGATCGTGAGGTCTAGGAATCCCCCGGCTTTAGCCGAGGGAGGATGTCAATTGACAGGGTTGAAGACGATCGCCGCATCTCAGAAACCCAAAATACTCAGTCCTCCGTAATTTTCTTGCTATCTGAGGATGATGAGATCCGTTGGCGTTTCCGGGTTGAATTTGGCAAGGTTGGCGTTGTGCTTCAAGCCTGCTAAAATAGACACGCCGCTATTCGGACGGCGGATCGTACCCGCCCACCTCCACCAACGCAAGGGGGTGAATTGGATTCGACGGGTAGCAATATGGCAAAACAAATCTCGCTAACAATATCGTGCGCTTTGCACGGGTGGCTGTAGCTGCCTAACCCATAACCCTGCCTCCCCTGAGGTGGGGTTTTTGGTTACTGGAATTGCTGGAAATAATCCAGTATCGCCTGGGTTTCTGCACTCCGAGGCTTGTACCCAGACAGTTTTACCACTTCACACAAAGCCCATCCAAAATGCGATTCGGCAGACATCGGTGCATCTGCTTGCTTTGCCCAGAACGATAGCAGATTGGCCGCTACCTTCTCCAGAATCACTTGCTTCTGCTCCAATGTTTCCAGGTACAAAGCCAAGTCCATCGACTCCTCCCTAGCGTGTTTGATGAAATCCTTGGTGGTCAGAGTCGAGTCGGCCAGGGTACTGCCATACTTTTTAATCCCGTCCTGCGATCGTTTCCAGAATTGCTTTACCACAGAATCAACAACCGGATCAAAGAGTTGCCCGCAGTCATCCGGGTTTATCGTGGGGTCTGGCATTTGGGGCAGAATATCGCCACAGCTACTTCCGGTACGTGGGACAGGCAAGCTGTCAAAGCTATATCCAGGGGCGCTATCAGGATGAGGCATAATGTTGGTAGTTCCAGTGAGGTGATCTATGGACAAGGATACTCTAATTCAGTGGTGGCGCAACGGTGATGTGGAGGCGATCGTAACCCAGGAATTTCTGGAACATCTGGGAACCCTCTACACAGCCCGCGTCCCGAAGCTTGAGGAAATCTTTGCCAAGTTTGAGGGCATTGGGGCCCGAACTGCTTGCCGTCTTCAGGATGATGAAATTGAAGCACTGGCTCCAAACTTGTCCGCGATCGAGGAAGAATGGGAACACCCCGAAGAGGATGCTGATTGCCTAATCGCGATCTGGGATGAAGGGGATGAAAAGTTTTGCTTCCAACTGATGCCCCCCGCCGAGATGCTGAAATTGTTTGAGGAGGGGGAAGAATGATAAAATAGTGGTGTCCTTCGCGGTGTTGCAACACCCAAGGACTGTACACAACCAGGTAAAATTATGCACCTCCAAAATTTTAACTACAACGGCACCGTAATTCAACGCCGTGATGATGGTTTTGTTAACTTAACCCAGATGTGCCAAGCCAACGGGAAACGGTTAACGCATTGGCTCAACCTTAAGTCTACTCAGGACTATATTGATTATATTGTGAGCGTGGACGGGATCACGGCCACGGAAATTATCGAAGTTGTGCAAGGCGGTACAAACCAAGGCACATGGGGACACCCAGAGCTTGCTATTGACTTAGCCAAATGGATCAGTAATGAGTTTAGACGCTGGTGCAATGCCCACATCTTCAACTTAATGACTTCTGGCAGTACATCCCTGGACATCGATCCGGTTGAGGAGATGAAGCTCAAAATCGAATTGGCCAAGCAAGAAGCCATCAAAGCACAGGCAGAGCAAAAGACAATCGAGCTTCGGCACTATGTAGCCACAGCCCTACCCAAGCCCATCGGTGACCGTATCCTTGGGGTGACAGAGGTTAAGGAAATCGAGTACCGCGATCGGATTATCCAGAATGATGAATTAATCCGGGATGGGTCAACCATTAACAAAACCCAACTCTGCAAGCGCTACGGATACCTGACCCGCAATGGTAGCCCGGACTATCCGCGACTGAATAAAGCGCTAGAAATCGTCAAAATCCCGTCTGAGGCCTGGAAGTTAACGGCAACCATCCGGGAAAATCAGGAACTAAATGCTGAGTACCTGCAAGAACTCGATCGCCAAATGATTCAGATTGAAAGACAGCTTTATTTGGGTGAATAGCTACCTTTCACTCAGTCGTAGTCGATTAACCACTAAAGCCCCCGCAAGGGGGTTTTTAATTAAAAGAGGAGCAAGCAATGACCCCAGGACAATCCGTCACCCTACGCGGCACCGCCCGCCGTTACACAATCCAATCAATTTATTCCACACACCCATTCCAACGGGATTTATCCCAGGTGTGGTGTCGCTTGAAAACCGAGGACGATCGGCCCGCATACTGGCTACTATCCCAACTAGAACCGGTGCCCAACGATTAAATTAAACATTCGTAACTAAACCCGTAGGCTCCCCCTTAACGCTTGTTACAATCCGTCCCCATCCCGCTTCGCTCCCCTGATCCCAGAAAATCTCCTGCATTACAGAGTTGCTATAGCGATCGTATTCGCCTCCAACACCAACATCGTAAGAATTACTAGAGCCATGGCGAGTACCATAGGGATCATGAACGAGCCAATCTTGGTTTGAAGGATCATAGCCCACAATCACACAGATATGCCCACTGCTTTTATAGGCAAAGCCTACTACCACCGGAATGCCATGCTCAAGGGAGGTTAAAACATCCTTAGGAGACAGGGAATAACTAAAATAAGACTCAATCCCCAGATCCCGTAAAGCTTTTGTTTGAGCGCCGTGATCCGTCGTATCACCATACTTTTGAACCAAACGCATATACACAGACTCCGGCTCAGGATACCCTTGAGCTTTAGCCTGACGGGTCAGTTCCCCCTTCAACAGAAAATCTGCCAGCATTGTGTTACTCGTCGTATTACACTGCCGCCACCCTGGGCCAAAAATAGACGGATCATTATCCAACTGAGAACAATACTTAACTGGTAATTTGATAACTGTTGCAGTCCCCTCTACATCAATATGGGGTACATATCCAAACACATTCTGGAGCTTGGTTTTACCATCTTTGGCAGGTAAAGGTGAAGCTAATTTTAAAGCATAGTGCTGGTTTCGAGCTGGGGCACAAGCCGAAACGTAAAACACAT
>DALYGI010000344.1:0-4889 GCA_031971595.1 Prochlorotrichaceae cyanobacterium CTOTU29312 | reverse complement strand
GGATTATTGGCTTAGCGCTGAACCTGCGGGCTTATGACTTCGTTTCTCAGGAATTACGTGCTGCGGAAGACCCTGAATTTGAAACGTTCTATACGAAAAATATCCTCTTAAACGAAGGTCTGCGAGCTTGGATGGCTCCTGCGGATCAACCCCACGAACATTTTGTATTCCCTGAGGAGGTTCTTCCCCGTGGTAACGCTCTCTAGTCCTATGGGTGGACGCGACCTAGAATCTTCCGGTTACGCTTGGTGGGCGGGTAATGCTCGTCTGATCAACCTCTCCGGCAAACTCTTAGGTGCCCACGTTGCCCACGCTGGTTTAATTGTTTTCTGGGCTGGTGCCATGACCTTATTTGAGGTTGCCCACTTTGTCCCCGAAAAGCCCCTCTACGAGCAAGGCTTCATTCTGCTGCCCCACTTAGCAACCCTGGGCTTCGGTATTGGCCCTGGTGGTGAAGTGGTAGACACCTTCCCCTACTTCGTGGTGGGCGTGTTGCACATTATCTCCTCCGCCGTTCTAGGTCTGGGTGGTATTTACCACGCCCTGCGCGGGCCTGAAGTTCTGGAAAGCTATTCCAACTTCTTCAGCCAAGACTGGAAAGACAAGAACCAAATGACCAACATCATTGGTTACCACCTGATCCTGTTGGGTCTGGGTGCCCTGTTGCTGGTGTTCAAAGCCATGTTCTTCGGTGGCGTTTACGACACTTGGGCTCCCGGTGGTGGCGCGGTGCGGATTATTACTAACCCCACCCTCAACCCTGCAATCATCTTTGGCTACCTGGTGGCTTCTCCCTTTGGTGGCGAAGGTTCCATCATTGGTGTAGACAACATGGAAGACATCATTGGGGGTCACATCTGGGTTGGATTAATCTGTATTGCTGGCGGTGTATGGCACATTCTGACCCGTCCTTTTGGCTGGGTTCGTCGTGCTTTCATCTGGTCTGGTGAAGCTTATCTTTCCTACAGCCTCGGTGCGTTGTCCCTGATGGGCTTCATTGCTTCCATCTATGTTTGGTTCAACAACACCGCTTACCCCAGTGAATTCTACGGCCCCACCAACGCCGAGTCTTCCCAAGCCCAATCCTTTACCTTCCTGGTTCGTGACCAACGCTTAGGTGCCAACATCGCCTCTGCTCAAGGCCCCACCGGTCTAGGTAAATACCTGATGCGCTCTCCTACGGGTGAGATCATCTTTGGGGGTGAAACCATGCGTTTTTGGGATTTCCGTGGCCCTTGGCTGGAACCCCTCCGTGGCCCCAACGGTTTAGATCTGGACAAGCTGCAAAATGATATTCAGCCTTGGCAAGTGCGCCGTGCGGCAGAATACATGACCCACGCGCCTAACGCTTCCATCAACTCCGTGGGCGGCATCATCACCGAACCCAACTCCGTGAACTTTGTGAACCTGCGCCAATGGTTAGCTGGGTCTCACTTCATCCTCGGTTTCTTCTTCCTCGTCGGTCACCTCTGGCATGCAGGCCGTGCCCGTGCTGCTGCGGCTGGCTTCGAGAAAGGGATCGATCGTTCCACTGAGCCCGTATTGGCGATGACAGATTTAGATTAATTTCTAGTTCTGACCCGTTTCAATTTCTCAAGATAGGCCCGTCCATTGGATGGGCTTTCTTTGTTTCAGCAAGCTTTAGGGGAGCTATTCATCAGAAATATCCCTCTCCCCCCCCGAAACTAATCTTGTAGGGATTTCCTAGAACGCCTATCCTACTTGAACTGCACACTCGCTTGCGAGTACACCCGCCCGCGAGTAAACTGCGGGCTAATATGGCAAGTCCACTGAAAGTGGACTAAACAACCCAAACCCTGATGCTATCAGACACTAAGGATCGTGAATTAAATAAACCGGAAAGTTCAGGATTAAACCACAAAGGCATAAAGAACACAAAGGCGTTCCTTCGGGGCTTGATGCTATACCCCCAGAAACCGGGAATCTTGGCAAAATTATTAAAATAGTCTTTCGCTTAATCTTTAATTTTTAACCCTCCACTCTTTACTCCTTACTCTCTAACTACGCTTTAACTTATGTCTTCCTCAACCCAACGGCTAACCTATTGGCTAGAAACCCACTGGCTCAATCCTGCCTATAGCGGCTGGGTTCTGGGTGGATTGTCTCTCTTTTTCTTTATTGCCGCCACAAATACTCTCTCCGGTTGGCTCTATGTTTTGAGTGGGGCTGGGCTGGCGATCGTTTTGGTGAGTGGTTATCTCTCCCGCCAGAGCTTAAAAGGCTTAAACATCACTCGACTGGCCATTGATCCCGTGAGTGCGGGGGATCGGTTGTCCGTCAGTCTCCAGATTGAGAACCAGACCCCTGAGGCTAAGGTCTTACTGCAAATTGTGGATCAACTGCCCCTGATTTTAGGCAAACCCGTTGAAGATGCGATCGCCCTGATTCCCCCTCAAGATCGCCTAGAGTGGAGCTATAGCCAAGACACCCAGTGCCGAGGCATTTACCGTTGGGAAACCGTAACCCTGCGGACTGCTTCCCCCTTTGGACTCTTTTGGTACCGTCAATCCTTTCCCGCCCCCGGCAAAGCGATCGTTTATCCCACCGTTTTACCCCTGAGCCGGTGCCCCCTCATTGACGACCTGGGTAAAACCCAACATCCTAAGATAGACAACGAAGTCACCGCCTTTAACCGTCCCCAACAGATGGTTACGGAAATCACCCGCACCCTGCGCCCCTACCGCTGGGGGGATCCCATGCGCTTTATCCACTGGCGCACCAGTGCCCGTTACGGAGAGTTACGGGTTCGGGAACTAGAGGTTTTTCAGGGGGGACAGTCTCTCTTAATTGCCCTCGATTCTCACGCCTCTTGGGTAGACCCTTCCCCTCAACCGGATTTACCCTACCTGATTCAAGCCTTTGAGCAGGCCGTCACCGCTGCCGCTTCTCTTTACTTTTATGCCCAGCACCTCAATATTCCCGTGCGGCTCTGGATTCCAGATCAGGGGGTTATTACCGGAAAATATGCCGTCCTAGAGGCCCTAGCGGCCAGCCAACCCGGCGCACCCCAAAACCATGCCCTGCCGTTGGAAGATCCGATCCTGTGGCTGAGTCAAAATCCTGCCAGTACCCACACCCTGCCGGAGGGAAGTCGCTGGCTACTCTGGTCAGACCCCAAGACCGAACTCACGAGGGGGATTGGGAAATATATTAATGATCAAGAATCCTTAGCGGTGCAGTTAAACCAGCCGTGACCGCATCAAGGGGTATCATAATTGAGGCAACTCTTTTCTTGATCATTCAGCCATGACTGCTTTTCCCCCCCCTGAATCTTCTGTTCCCGCCGAAACCACCGCCAATGCGATCGTGCCTGAGTCGGCCCTCCCGGAAAGCGATCGGGGTGATGGGGAAAATCCGGCTTCCCAATCCTCGGAATTGCTCCCTAGTCCTTCTCCCCAACCCGAATCGGTGGAAGCGATCGAACCCGAAGCTTTAGAATCAATCAAACCAGAATCTTTAGAACCAGAAACGATCGGCATAACACCAACGGTTAGCCCTGAACACATCCCCAATCCGATCGAATCCGTAAACCAGCAATTGCTTCAGCAAAAAGAAACCCTTGAGGCAGAAATTGCTGCCCTAGAGACTCGGCGGGATGCCCTCGATCGGGAAATTCAGGATAAACAAAGCCTTTTGGCTCAGATGGTGCGGATTGGTTTGGAGGAACTGCACAATCGCAAACGGGATTTGCAACAGGGAATTGAGCAGTTAGAGCGTCGGCAAGAACGCATCCAAACGGAAATGCGCCAAAATTTTGCCGGAGTCTCCCAAGATTTAGCGATCCGGGTGCAAAGCTTTAAGGAATATTTGGTGGGTAGCCTTCAGGAACTGGTGGCGGCGGCGGAAGATCTCAATCTGGTTCCCCCGCCCCCCCCTATGCCCCCGGTAGAAGCAGCCCCCGCGCCCAAAAAAGCGACTGCGGTAGCGGTGGGAGATGAGGGCTTTAAGGGGCAAACCCGTGAAATCCGTCGGTTGCTGGATCAATACCGCACCAATCCAGACTATTACGGCCCCGCCTGGCAACTGCGCCGCACCTTTGAACCGATCCACGCTGAGCGGGTGAGTAACTGGTTCTTTGAGCAAGGGGGACGGGGAGCTATTCGGGGATTGGGTACCCGATCGCAAAATATTTTGGTGGCTTCCGCCATTATTTCCATTTTGACGGAGTTTTATGGCGAGCAACTGGTCACCTTGGTGCTGGCCAACACCCCGGAATCCCTGGGAGAATGGCGACGGGGTTTGCAGGACTGCCTAGGGATTTCCCGCGCCGACTTTGGCCCCAATCAAGGGATTGCGCTCTACGAAGATCCCGCGCCCCTCGTCCAAAAGGCCGATCGTTTAGTGCAGGCGAGAGACTTTCCCCTGGTGATTATTGACGAAGCGGAAGCCCTGATTGATCTGTCTCTGCTCCAATTTCCCCTCTGGTTGGCCTTTGTTTCCGATCCCCGGCGGCAAAGTCAGTGGACTTAGATTGAGATTTAGCTAGGGGTTCAGCGTTCCCCGTGTTACTCCCAACTGCCGTTGCACCGAGCCAGTAGTTTTACGCAGATTTTTCCAGAGTTCTGCTCCGCTTAAATCCCCCCGGAATAACCGATCGTATTGCTGCAAAATCGATCGCACTTCGGCGGGGGATTCTTCTAACAACTCGATGCGAAAGTGCCGCAGCCCTATGGCTTGAAAGCGGGGTAACCACTCCGCTCCACTTTGGGCAGTGCCATTAAAAACCGTATTCCGACAGCCTGCATCCGCCTGAAGTACGTGCTCCACCCCTACCCGATCGCGGAGGTGAACGGTGTATTGCTCACAGGGGCGGCCACAATTGGTATGGTCTGTTCCTTCCGATAAAAAGGCACAAAAGACACAATGCT
>DALYGI010000343.1:0-4938 GCA_031971595.1 Prochlorotrichaceae cyanobacterium CTOTU29312 | reverse complement strand
TACGTGGTAAATTCAATGGCATTTTTAAGCTGATCTCTATTCTGACCTACTCCGATAGCAAATAGGGACTCTAAGATGATCTCCTGGGCGATGGGCATTTGTCCGTAGGTAAATCCACAGGGTAGATCGGAGGGCACTAGGGCTCGTAAGCTCTCCCAAGCGTAGGGACTGCCGTACACCACTAAGCCCTGAAGACGATCGTGGCGGAGGAGGAAGGTGAGCCAGGCCTGCATCCACGGAGGGGTAGATCCCACCCCCCGAAAGGGATTCCCCCGCACAAAGAGTTGGAGCAGGGTGGGCGCGAGGGCTGTGGGGGGCTGGTGGGCGCTGGTTTGATCTAAGAGTTGGTAACTATAGCCAAAGTCTCTGGGACGCTTCACCGCTGGGGCTTGGGGAGATAAAAAGGGAACCTGTAAAAGGTTGTCTACCAAAATCAGGTTGATGCCCCCCTCCGTGGCTAAGGCTCTCCCCCGCACCGTTTGCGATCGGCTCAGAATCGATCGGGCGAGGGTTTCTCCAGCGGGATCCGCCAAACTGGCCAGGGCGGCCTGGGTCGATAGGGACGAGACGATCGTTTCCTGCTCCGCCAAGGACGTTTCCCCTAGGGACGTAACCCGTTGCTTGGCCCGCCAGATCCGCTCCCAAGAGGCATCAATCCGCGCTTCCGTCAGCCGTCCCGTGGCCACCGCCTCCAGAATCCCCTCGATGGCCGCTGGGGGATCCACGGGCATTAAAATCACATCCGCCCCCGCCTCCAGAGCCAACACCGGAGCTTCCACCGCCCCATACCGCTGGGTAATGGCCTGCATAATTAGGGCATCGGTCACAATAATTCCCTCAAACCCTAACTCCT
This sequence comes from Prochlorotrichaceae cyanobacterium CTOTU29312, assembly GCA_031971595.1. Lineage (GTDB taxonomy): Bacteria > Cyanobacteriota > Cyanobacteriia > Prochlorotrichales > Prochlorotrichaceae > JBEAPM01. The sequence goes on along the minus strand of DALYGI010000343.1, from coordinate 4,085 downwards.
GGCGCAAAATCCCGGTCAGAATCCGAGGGGAGAGGGTGGCGGGATAGGCTGGATCCAGGGCGGGCAGGGCCAGGTGGGCGGTCATAATGCTAGACACCTGAGCGTCGATCGCGCTGCGGAAGGGCTGCCACTCCACTGCTTCTAACCGGGGCCGATCGTGGGGAATGAGGGGTAAATCTAAATGGGAATCGATGGCGGTGTCTCCATGACCCGGAAAATGTTTGGCGGTGGTTAAAACGGGATAGACCTGACACCCCCGCAAAAAGGCTTGAATCAGTGCGCTGACGGCTTCCGGGGTTTCCCCAAAGGAGCGCACATTAATCACGGGGTTAAGGGGATTATTATTGACATCCACCACGGGCGCTAAGACCCAATTCAGGCCGATGGCCCTGGTCTCACGGGAAACGATCGCCCCATAGGTTTCCGCCCACTGCTGGGCTAGGGGCAAACTATCCGGGGAATCCTGAGCCGCCACAGCCCCCAAGGCCAAGGGTGGCGGTAACCAACTGGCCCCCGCAAAGCGTTGCCCCACCCCTTCCTCCACATCCGCCGCCATCAGTAAGGGAATCTTGGCCCAAGTTTGCAAGGTCTGGGTTCGCAGAGCCACTTCCGGGGCGCTCCCCCCTAACAAAATTACGCCGCCCACCCCCAAGGTTTCGACCCAAAACCGCAGGGTTTCCTGGGGTGCTTCCCATTGGGGATAGGCAATCTGACGATCGAAGAGGTGGCCGGAAGCCCGCACGACAATTAGTTGGGCTATTTTTTCACGAAGAAGCATGGGGATTGAGGTTTGAGTTTTGAGTTTTGAGTTTTGAGTTTTGGGTTTTGGGTTTTGAGGTTTGAATAGATTAGAAAAAAGAAATTTTAGAAATCGGATTTCCAAATCTGAATGGCTCTCTGGGCTAGATGTTTTTGCCGGGTATGGAGGCTATCGGGAGTCCATTCTTCTGCCAGGATGGTTTGGGTGAGGGTGTAAACACTTTGGGGGTAAATTTCCCGTTTAAGGGTATAGGGGGCGTTGCCTAGGTGCCGATTGAGATGGGGTTCTAATGGGGTGAGGTTGCCTAGGCGATAGACGAATTCTTCGATTTCCTGCCAAGCATAATCCCGCTGAAAGGATGGCACTCGGTAAATCTTGCCATTTCCAATTAAGTCACCAAAATTAGTAGTGCGTGTCTCTAGCAAATTCATCCGAGCCATACCTAAAACATTCAAAGAAAATTAAAAACTCAAGCTCAAACTCAAACTCAAAACTCAAAACTCAAAACTTTAGAAGAGCGCAATAGTTCCTGATACAAAAGTTCCAAACGATCGATATTCGATCGCAGGGTGTAACGCTCTAGTACCCGTTGCCGAGCTTTCAGCCCCAAGAGTCCCGCAAATTCGGGATGCTCTACAAACAATGGCAGTAGGGTTTGTAATTCCGACACCACCCGCTGGGGATGCAAAATAATACCTGCCCCGTCTGCTAAAACCTCTCCGTCCGCTCCGGCATCTGTGGCCAAACAGGCGGTGCCACAGGCCATGGCTTCCAATAAAGATAAGGATAAGCCCTCCACTAAAGAAGGCAAAATAAAAGCGTCTGCGCTGCGTAAAATTTCGATGCGCTGGGCTTCATCTCCCTCAAATCCCCACCAGTGAATGCCCTGTTCTAGCCCTCCGTAAAACAGTTCTAAAGAGGCTTTCAAGGGGCCATCGCCCACAATTAACAGCCGACACTGGGCCGTATTTAGCCCTAGACTGCGCCAGGCTTTGAGCAAGGCTTCCACGTTTTTTTCCGTGGACAGTCGCCCTAGGTAAACAAAGAGACGATCGACCCCTAAACTCTGCTTAAAATGGGCTCCCCCTAGGGCATAGCGTTGCACATCTACCCCGTTGGGAATAATGATCAAACGCTGTTCAGGAACCCCCAACCGCACCAACATATCCCGTTGCAAATGGGAGAAAACAATCACCCGATCGTAGCGGGCTAGGGCCGGGGCATAGAGTTGATAGGTAAGATGCTGGGTACCAGAGGTGAGGTTGCGAAGTTTGGCATCAAAGGCGGGGTGAAAGGTGGCCACCAGGGGCAATTTTAATTCTTCGCAAATATCCGGCAGCAGAAAATCTAAGGGGGAAAGGGTCAAGGAAGCATGAACCAAGTCCGGCGCTAGTTCCGCCAGGGCATCCTTCAGCACCTTACTGGATCGAGGGGATGGAATGGTATAAATCTGGGACTTATAAAGACAGGGAATCGACACCTCCTGCCAGTCAGGACGATCGCCCTTGGTATCTTCCGTTTGGGCAAAGTGTAGAAAACTCACCCGATAGCCCCGATCGAGTAAAGCATTGGTTACTTCTCGACCATAGGTGACATTGCCACAACAGGGGGATTTTTTTCCCAACCACGCAATATGCATTGAACTTCTTGCCTTTGTATGCCTTCGGTCTTGTTTCAAATTAGGGGAGAACCAGAATTCCTGTCAAAGCGATCCACTCCAGCGGTTCAGGGGAACAATATCCTCCGGCAGATCCAATTGATCTAAGGCCCGGGCCACCACAAAGTCCACTAAATCTTCGATCGTTTGGGGTTGATGGTACCAAGCGGGAATGGCCGGGACGATGCGGGCTCCCGCCTCCGCCAGGGTGGTTAAATTCCGCAGATGGATCAAACTAAAGGGGGTTTCGCGGGGAACTAATACCAGCTTGCGCCCCTCCTTCAGATGCACATCCGCCGATCGCTCTAACAAATCCGTACTTAGCCCCGCCGCCAACTTGCCCACCGTGCCCATGCTACAGGGAATAATAATCATCCCCAGAGTCCGAAAGGAGCCGCTGGCAATTCTCGCGCCCACATTACTCCAACTATGACAGACCAGGGTTCCCGCCGGATTCTCCCCAGAACGATCGTCGTTGTCCACTGGATCCAAACCCGCCTGTTGTCGCCAAAACCTAGCCTGTTGCTGAGGCTCTAGGGGCATCCGCACCCCCTGCTCCGCCTGCCAGACGATCGCTGTAGCCTTCGTAGCCACCACATCCACCGCCAAACCGGCACTCAGTAAAAACTTCACCATGCGTACCGCATAGATCAGCCCGGAAGCCCCCGTAATGCCAATCACCACCGGACGAGGGGAGGAATGGGGGGAGTATAAAATGTTGTTCATTCAGGAATTGCAAGGGAGATCCGTTCGTAGGTAGGACTGTAGTGAGGGCTTTAGCCCTAAAGCTCCTACTCCCCATAGTGACAGTTTCAGCCTCAAAAAGGTAGGCATCGTGGCGATCGTCCCCATTAACAGGACGAAGGGGGGGTAACTAGCGAAACCCCTCAAAGGGAGCAGCACAGGCCGGAAAGGTTGTCGGATCGCCGCTATTGGTGACCACCGTGTAATTGTTACCGCTGCTGTAGCCAGAGAAATTTACCGTTCCCGTCTGTTGCTGTTCACATAAAATAGACTCTACGCTACCCACCCCACTCTGCATGGCCACCGTATCTACCACCCCCAAATAGGCCCGAACGCCCGCCGTATCTTGGGGGATAGCCCAGTTAACGATCGCTACTTTGTAGGAGCCATCCTGGGGATCCCCTGGCGCTTGTCCGTCTAAATTGGTAATGCTGTAGGTATAGCTATTGGTGGAGGAGGGAACTCCCACATCTAACTCACCGGGATTTGCCGTAAAACGGCGATTTTCTAAGTAAAAGGTTTGTTGCGATCGGTTCAACGCCCCAATATAGGTTTTCGCTTCCGCATGGCGAGCCTTACTGGTTTGATTGAGCATGGAAGGGATCCCAATTCCGGCTAGAACCCCAATAATAACAACGACCATCAAAAGCTCAATGACGGTAAATCCCCCTTGGAGATCGGGGTGAGGATCCAGCATCCTTCTAGAGATTATTCTGTGAGAGAGGCTAGAAAGCAGCATCCCTAGGTCGCTTTGGCGATCGTAATAAGCTGGGCAACATCCAGAGCAACATCCTGATGATTGAAGAGATCTCATAGTCCTTAAGGGATAGGGAGACAAAGTTTAAAGATTCTTTTTATCAACTATTCCCAAAATTCATTATAAAAGTAAATACTGGCAGCGAAAAGTGGCAAATTTTAGGGGGT
>DALYGI010000342.1:0-4942 GCA_031971595.1 Prochlorotrichaceae cyanobacterium CTOTU29312 | reverse complement strand
TGCTTCTAAGGAAAGCAAGGGATAGGGGGCTTGCACCATTGAGGCTGACCTCCATGATTTGAATAAATTAAAATTACTTGAATAAAGGCAAAATCCAAGCAGCCACTAAGCTGATCAAAATACTCAGTTCCAAAACGATCGTTCCGGTTAGGGGCTGAAACCAACGGATCCAAGCGCATTGAAGAAGGGCTGACCAACCTTGGGCTAAATGGGCCGGCCACAGGGTAGGGCTATCCTTTTCCCGAAATTGCCAAGTCAGCATCGACAGCAGCAAGGGCAAGCCCCCCACCCTGGCATTCATTAATAGGTGTAGGGCAATGACCCCACCCATCACCACCCAGGACAGCAAGTGGGCGTAGTACCAACCATGCTCCAACTCTCCCTTGGGTAACCAAGTGTCATCCATCATCTTGCCGCTAAAAAGGGCAAAGGTTAAGGCCAGGAGGGCTAGGGCATTGATTACGCGATTTAAGGTGTACCACCAGATGGGTTTGCCTACTTGGGTTAACTGTTTCAGGGAGTCGGGCTGGGGCAGTCGTTTCTGGCCCCGGTGGCAGGCGTAAATGACCAAACCCGGAAAAATCAGCAATGTCCACAATCCTAAAGTCCCGTGAATCCCCTCAATGGCTTTGTAAATAGGCAAAGACAGCCCCCCCCACCGACGATCGTAGGTGTCGTAAGTCCAATAGGCGGTAGCCATGGCCGCCAGGAGGCACAGCCCCGTTAGCCCATGTAAAACCCGGAGCAGAAAGGGCTGGTAGGGTTGGGATGGTCTCATTTTTGGGGTCATTCGTTGAGTGGAGCGTTCTAATGGGTTTAAGGTTAGTTATTCGTCAAGTTTAGTCAAGTTTAATAGATCAGCCCCATGAGCAACGATCGTCAATTTACCCTGGCTCAAAACCTTACCCTGTCCGGGGTCGGGCTCCATAGTGGAGAAGTTTGCCATGTCCACCTCAAGGCCGCGCCGGTCAATCGGGGGATTCGGTTTTACTGCACGGATCCAACTCAGGGGACTCCGGTGGAAATCCCTGCGATCGTAGACCGGGTGACCCAAACGGTTTTATCCACGGAGTTAGCCCAGGGGGATCAGCGTATTAGAACGGTGGAGCATTTATTAGCGTCCCTGATTGGCTTAGGCATTAGCAATGCTGAAATTCACTTGGAACCCCCTCGATCGCTGTTGGAAATTCCCTTGTTAGATGGTTCCGCCCTCCATTGGGTCACGGCGATCGGTGCGGCGGGAGTTGTACCCCAAGAGGGCACTCTGCCCCCCTTAGTTCTTCAGAATCCCCTGGTGGTACAGGACGGGGATGCCTTTGTCATGGGGGTTCCCAGTGCAGAAACTCGCCTCACCTATGGGATCCATTTTCCCGTGGCCGCCATTGGGGAGCAGTGGTTTTCCATCAGCCTTACCCCAGAACGCTTTCAAACAGAGATTGCCCCGGCTCGAACCTTTGGCTTTCGTCAACAGATTGAACAGGCCCAGGCAGCAGGGCTGTTGAAAGGGGGCAGCTTAGACAACGCGATCGTTTGTGATGAAACGGGCTGGCTCAATCCGCCCTTACGGTTTGACAATGAACCCGTGCGCCATAAAATATTGGATCTCCTAGGAGATCTGAGCCTGTTGGGACGCTTACCCCAAGGGCATATCCTCGCCTACAAAGCCAGCCATAAACTCCATGTGGAATTTGCCCGCAAGCTACTGGAGGCAGGGCCGGGTTTGCCGACCCCAGTTTGAGGAAGCCTCTGAGCCATTAGGACATTAGAAATTAGAACATTAATCCACAACTTAGCCACAGCTTAGCCACAGTTTAGCCGGGGGGCCATTGCATCGCACGCCCCCCTAAAAGGTGGAGGTGGAGGTGGTAAACCGCTTGTCCGCCGTCTTCACCACTATTGATCACGACCCGATAGCCGTTGTCTAGTCCCAATTGATCCGCTACTCGTTTGACCGTTAGCAGCAGATGGCCCAGCAGCGCATGATCTTGAGAGGTGGTATCAGCCAGCTTCGCAATGGGCTTTTTGGGAATAACCAGGACATGGATAGGGGCTTGGGGGGCAATGTCTCGGAAGGCAAGACAGAGATCGTCTTCGTAAAGAATGTCCGCAGGAATCGATCGATCGATGATTTTACTGAAAATCGTGTCACTCATAGGGTCTCTTGGGGACTAAAAAAAGAAAAGGGCAAGCAACACCCTGCCCCATTATCGACATTCATCGACGTTTTTCATCGACGACTTCATTATGAAACTCAATTTACGCGGTGTGCAACTATGCTCAGATCCCTGGTTTCTGGGGTCATCACATCAAAAGCTTGGGCTTCGCTCTACGAGATCGAGTCTACATATTTGCTAGATCTTCTCAATAGACACCCCCACGGCAAGCCATATAAAGCAGATCTTAAGGTTCTCACCATCTGCTCAAAGCCACTCCTAACCAGGATTTCAGCCCTGTTCACCCCTAATCCAAAGCGATCGTCGTAACAAAACTTAATGTTAAATTGACTAAAACAGCTTTAAGCTTAGTTCAGCTAATTGAGAAAAATAATCAATTAGTTTATCGACATCATCGACAGGGAGCCTATGCAAACCTACGAAACTCTAAACCAAAATCCAAGTCTACAAGCCTAATTTTGGTGGATGACTAGCACACTTTAACTTGATACTCTTCTCTGCGATTGGGAGTTTGTAACAACGGACTCCCTTTTTTAGCGATCGTTAATTGCGATCGTTAATTGGGATTCTGGGGATCTGTGGTGCGCCCCTCAATACTACGGTTATCTGTAGTCCGCATAAAGCTCGTATCTCCCAGATAATTGGTCATGCGATCGTGGATTTTAACCTTGACCCGTTGAAATTCATTCCGTAATAAATCCTTACTCAAATTAGGAGAAGCGACAGAAGTTTGAGCCTGAGCCATGAAAAGCCATTGCTTCAGTTGAGAGCATTGTATTTCTTCGATCGTTGTCCGCACCACATAGGGAGGGCGAGAGGGTTTTTCTAAGGCAAAAATGAGAATATAATATTCCCCTTGGGCTCCGAGTAAATTTGTCAGATCAATATTTTGAGGAATCTTTAGATCTAAATAGCTATTAAACCAGCGGGGCCCATTGCTGCCATGGCATTGACGATTATATAAAGCCGTCATCCACAACAGCATGGGGTGAGGGCTTTGGATACAGAGAAAACTACGATATAAGCGGTTATAAAGCTCATTAGTGCGGAGTTTTTCGATTTCCGCCTGCTCTAACATTGTCCAAACGGTGGGAAAAGGCCCCGCGCTACTCGGCACCACCTGAGGAAAAACAATACGGGCGATCGGTTTATCTTCTGGCCAACGTTGTAAACGACAAATCTCATCAGGGGTAGAATGTTTTGCCGGGGAAACCTCGGCCCGCTCCGCTGAAACTGCAACCTTAGAAAGGGCTCCTTGAATCCGTTGACCCAGTTGGCGATTTTTATCGTAGCGATCGTTGAGAGGGTCTAAAACCTGGAGTAAATTGAGAATGGATTGGGGACGATCGTCGGCCTTTTTAGCTAAGCAGGATTGAATTAACTTGTCTAAAGGCTCTGGAATCTGTAGATGGGGGGCAACCTCTTGGAGGGTGCGAGGGGGTTGAAAATGGTGGGTTTTATACCAACTACCAAAGGAATGGCTTTCGGGCTGAAGGGGCATTTTGGAAGTAAGCATCTGAAACATCATGATGCCCAAACTATAAATATCCGATCGTTGATCAATATTTTTGCCTTCCATTTGTTCTGGGGAAGCATAGGCCAAAGTTCCCATAAAGGTCTTAGTTCCCCCATCGTCAGTTTGGAACTGGGAAATACCAAAATCCAACAATTTTACTAATTCCCCCATACTTTCATCGGGGTTAACCAGAACATTATTAGGCTTAATATCCCGGTGAATGACCGGATAATTTTTGCCTTGGACTAAAATCCCTTCATGGGCATACTTAAGCCCTAAGCAAATTTGGCGAGTAATGTGCAGAAAACGAGGCAAATGTAACGGACTGCCGTGAATAATCGCCCCCAAGCTTTCCCCCTGGAGATACTCCATCACATAAAACGGCACATCATCTTCCGCTACCCCAAAGTCGGTAACGCGCACAATATGAATAGTCTTTTGCCCCAACTGGGCACAGGTACGGGCTTCATTAAAAAACTGATCCCGCATTTTATCGTTGAGGAGGGTACTGGATAGGAATTTGACCGCGACCTGTCCCCCTAACAAAATATGTCGGGCAAGATACACTCTTCCCATTGCACCCTTGCCAACCAGTTCCAAGAGTTCATAGCGATTATCGAGCAAACGCCCAACATTTGGGTCTGATGAGGACATAGTGGCTGCGCTACGCAGGAGAAGATTTTCATAGTCTACAGCAAGATGCAGGGAGATTGTAGGGTAGAATGCAGGTCATGCCGCACCTTCCTACGCTATCCCTGACTTATTATGAGTACTGCCGGTCTAAAAAAGCCTGAACCAATTAATACTTCACTACCTAGTGTTCGCTTATTACAAAGTTATATTCGTCACAAACAACCCGTAGAAGTTAAAATCATGACCGGCGAAGCCTTCTCCGGGATCTTGTCTTGGCTGGATGGGAATGGCATCTGCTTAAAAGTAGACGATCGCCCCTTTTTAATTTGGTACGCCGCCATCAGTTACGTCAAACCCATCGGTGACCCCCAAGCCTAAGGGAAGGGCATAGAAACCATGCCCCAACAGTTCCCTAACTGAGAACCAGTGGTTAGTGACCAGTGACCAGTGATTAGTGATTAGTGACCAGTAACCAGTGATGAGGGACAAGAACCCTATCCCCATTCCCCGTTCCCTATTCCCTATTCCCTATTCCCTGTCCCCTGTCCCCTATTCCCTATCCCCTAACTCAACACTCAAAACTTAAAACTCAAAACTATCCATGCTCTACCCCCTGAGC
>DALYGI010000341.1:0-4952 GCA_031971595.1 Prochlorotrichaceae cyanobacterium CTOTU29312 | reverse complement strand
TGAGGTTTTGCTGCACGTTTACCTCTTCCCCAATCTTTGGGATAGATGCATTGAGCAATAAACTGATGAATACTGAAGTATTTGCGTAGGTACGAAACCCAACCATAACAACTAAGGCTCTAACGGCTGTTTTTTGTCATTTCGATAAACCTAGAGGAAATTCAAACCAAATAAAAATATGGAAACTTGATTAACTGATGTAAAAAAGTAAAGGAGGCTTTATGAAAGCTGTTGAGTTAGTAGGGACAGTGAACACAAATGGGCAGATTAATCTAGACCAAGCATTAACATTTCCTTACGGCAGTCGTGTTAAGGTTATTGTCTTATTGCCTGAGTTGACCGATCAGGTAGATGGCGATCAAGAAATATTTCAACCAATAAGTCTAAACAAACCTAAACTGATTGATCAATCGAAAATATGCGCTTTGATTGAGACAAGTTTAGCTGGTATGGCAAACGATCCAGAGGTTCAAAGAGAGATAAGTCTAATTAACGCTGAGTTTGAAGTCTCTGAACTGGATGGGCTAGAAAGGTTATGAGCGTTCAGCGATCTGAGATTTACTTCGTCAATCTTAATCCCGTTCAAGGTAGAGAACAAGCAGGAGAGCGTCCTGTTTTAGTGCTTTCTGTAGACGCGATTAATCGATTACCATTAGTCGTTACAGTAGTTGTTGGTACAAAAGGCACAAACATTACCAAAAACTACCCAACAAATGTCAGATGTTTACCTGAAGAAACTGGATTGCCAATAGAGACAGTATTCCTTTGCTTTCAAATTCGTTCACTTGATTTAAAGCGTTTTCCTAGCCAGCCTTCTGGCAAACTCTCAGATGCTAAAATACAGGATATAGAAACCGTAGTTCGCTATTGTTTGGGACTTTAGTGCGATCGTCTCGCCGTAGGTTGGGTTGAGGCACGAAACCCAAAAAGCTAAAGCTTATTATGGTTTAGGAGCGATCGTATTTGGGGGTATGAATGACAGACGATCGTTTTGGGGGGTTATAATTACAGCAGCGAAACGATCGAGAGAAATAGAAAATAGTTCCGTAGGTTGGATTCAGGAGCGATCGTTCTTGGGTAGAAATGGTTTGGGAGCGATCGTTTTAGTTTGTGAGAGACGGGAAGCGATCGTTTTGATAGCTTGGTAGTCTCAACATTTTGTTGCAATCGCCAAGTTTTTGATGTCAACACGATCGAGAGATCCGGGATCCATTGCGTTAAGCGTCTAAAGGGCAAGAAGCCTTAGACAAAGTAACCAATGTGTGGAACAAGTGATATAATTAGAGGCACAGTCGAGAGATCCGACCTTTTCGGATCGTGGAAGCATGGTCTTCCCTTGACTGATTTTGATTTTAAAGGATATGAAGCAGCATGTATCTACTGTACGTAGATGAGTCTGGTACAACCCACGACCCAAAGCAACAGTATTTCGTGCTAAGTAGGCCGGGGAAAATAAACCGCGCTAAAAATGCCTGAAACCCTTGTTTTGACGTGATCCCCACCTCAGGATAATTACCCCGACCTACTTAGCTGGGTTTTGTGTGTTTGAGCGACAAGGCTATTGGATTGCTAACCAGCTTGACCAAATTGCAGCTAGGTTTGATCCTGCTGATCCAGCAGCAGTTGAATTACATGGTAGTCCAATGTTCGGAGGAAGAGGGCAATGGAGAAGTCATCCTAAAGAAGATCGGCATCAAGCGATTGAAGATGCCCTCAAAGTTTTTCTACAATCCCATCCCAGCAATCGACTGTTTGCAAGCGTGATCAAGAAAGCTGCGGTATCTCCAAAAGACCCTGTTGAGGCAGCGTTTGAGCAGTTAGCCAGTAGATTTGATAAGTACTTAATGAGATTGCATAGAAATAGCGACACACATAGAGGAATCATCATCTTTGATAAATCCACTTATGAGACAACAATTCAATCTCTGGCAACTGATTTTAGGACGATTGGATACACCTGGGGTGTGATAAGGAACTTCTCAGAAGTACCTCTCTTTTTAGATTCAAAAGCATCAAGACTGATTCAACTTGCTGACTTGATTGCGTATGCCGTTTTTAGGCATTTTGAAAAGGGGGATAATAGATTTTTCCCTATCATTGAACCTAGATTTGATTCAGAAGGTGGTGTAGTTCACGGGCTACACATCTTGCAATAAGCGCGATCGTCTCGCCGTAGGTTGAGGTACGAAACCCAAAAGCTCAAGCTTATTATGGTTTAGGGGCGATCGTTTTTGGCGTTATGATTATTTACCTTACGAGTCTTAAAAAAACAGCGGAACCAGGCACACATCTCTAAATAGACAGACCTGCTTCCGCTTTAGTTTTTAACAACTCAACACACTGAGTGAATCACTCGACCTAGCCAGTTCTAGGCTTTGGCTTCTTTCAGGTAAGCCAGCATGGTGTCAGCATCGGACACTTCAAAAGGATCGGTGCCGCAGTTATCGGAGTAACCGGGTTCAACAAAAATTTTCTCAATTTGGCAGTCATTGACCACCATGGAGTAGCGCCAAGAGCGCAGACCGAAACCGAGGTTGCTCTTGTCTACTAACATCCCCATTTTACGGGTGAATTCACCGTTGCCATCGGGCAGCAGGAACACGTTCTTAGCCCCTTGGTGCTGACCCCATTGGTACATCACGAAGGCATCGTTAACAGACAAACAGATTACTTCGTCAACCCCTAAGCCCTGGATTTCGGAGTAGAGTTCTTCATAACGGGGCAGGTGGGTGGAAGAACAGGTGGGGGTAAAAGCGCCGGGTAGGGAGAAGACAACTACGCGCTTGCCACCAAAGATTTCTTGAGTGGTGCGATCTTGCCAACGGAAGGGGTTGGGGCCACCAACGGATTCGTCACGAACACGGGTCTTAAATACAACGTCAGGTACGCGATCAATAACGGCCATAAGTAAGAGTCTCCTAACTGGTCTATGGATCTATCAGACTAGGTTTAGTCTTATCTCAGAATAATTCTGAGGTAGGAATAAGTCAAGATTGATAATAACCTAAAAATTGACTAGAATAAGCTCTTAAAAATTTTAATCTCCCTGGGTAATGCTTGATTCTCCCCCCCTGACCCCTTCTCCCCCGATCGCTCCGGATCGGATGGCTTCTGCTGTGCCCCCGTCCGATCGGGTGTCCTCTGGTCTGTCTATGGTTGGCGCTCCAAGGGTTATTCCAAAGGAAACGATCGTGCAGGGGTTGAAGGAGAAGGGATTGCGGGTGACCCCTCAGCGTTTTGCAGTTTACGCTAATTTGCTACACCGCACGGATCACCCCACGGCGGATCAGATTTTGCAGGATCTTAATGGGGATGCGCCCCGATCGTCTCAGGCAACGGTTTATAGCGCTTTGCAAGCGTTACACCAGGCTGGGCTAATTCGAGAGGTTTTTTTAGAGTCTGGGGTGTGTCGCTACGATGCCAATGTGCATCCCCATCACCATTTTCGCTGTCGAGTTTGTGGGACGATCGTGGATCTGGTCTGGGATAGTTTTACGCCCCTCGATCTCAGCCAGTTGGCGGCTCCTGTGCAAGCGGAGACCTACGAGGTGATTGTCCAGGGTCACTGCGATCGGTGCGGCCCGGCTAAAGCTGAATAGTTTAAGATGTTAAGCTAGAGGCTTGTCTCCTTAAAATAACTGCCTTAATTCCAACGCTCTGACCTCACTCCCTTTGCTAGCACTATGTTTCAAATTCTTTATCTGATTATTTTTGTAATTCTTGCTTTTATTGCGGTGAGTAATTTAGTCCGCAATATTATGATGGTTGCCTCCGATAGCCGTCGTTCCCCTTCCCTGGCTTCCCCCCGAACGATCGTTCCCCATCCTGAGTTATTGGATAGTTCTGGCAAGGTGGTAAACGAACCCCTGATGGTGATGCGATCGGCTTCCGTGGAGGATATCCGCGATCGTTTGGATGCCATTTATGAATCCTCTCCGGGGGGCTCGATCCGAGAAGAGGAAGATTAGGCGACATGAGAATGGCGAAAATGTTGGAATCCCCACTCTAAACCTAGGGATTCCGATCGCTCTGGCTGTTGGCTATCCCATAGGGTTACGGTAGGCTCCTCAATTACTTCTCCAATCCAACGGGCCCCGGCCACCTGGTTTAAAAATGGTTCGACTTGATGGGGGGGCAACCCTAGGACTAATTCAAAATCTTCTCCCCCATACAAACACCACTGTACGGCTTTGGCTTCCCCTACCCAGTCTGTTAGTCCCGGAGGCAGGGGAAGATGATGCCGATGCAGACGGGCTCCGACCCCACTGGCCCGGCACAGTTGCAGTACCGCATCCGCTAAGCCGTCGCTGCTGTCCATTCCCCCCAAGCAGCGCTGTGGATGTAGGGTGTCCTGAAGGGCGCGGAGAAGGGGTAACACCTCTAAGCGAGGATTGGGGTATTGATGGGCTTGGATCCACGCTGCGGCGGCCAGTCCTGGAGTCCTGGGAATCTCGTTTTGGAGGAGGGCTAAGCCTGCCCGCGATGGGCCGTGATCCCCCGTTACCACCAGTTGATCCCCCACCTGAAGCCCCTTGCGCTGCAAAATATATTGAGGAAAAGCTAGCCCAAAGGCGGTAATGGCGATCGTTGGCACAGCGGAGCGACACAGATCGCCCCCCACAATGCCCCGAAACAGTCCTTGGCCAGGGATACACCCCTGGCGGGCAAAGCAACGCTCCATGCCCTGGTACAACTCCAACACCCACGCCCAGGGACAGGTGGGAGGTAGGGCTAAGCCCACCGTAATCCCCAGGGGATCCGCTCCCATGGCCGCCAAATCTGAAAGGTTCGCTGCCACGGCCCGCCACCCTACCGCCGCCGCCGGGGTCGTGCTTTCACTAAAATGTACCCTGTCCACCAACACATCCGTGGTAACCACCAACTCAGAGCCCGCCGTGGCCAGCAGGGATTCCAGACCCAAAACCGCCCCATCATCCCCAATCAGGTCGGGG
>DALYGI010000340.1:0-4954 GCA_031971595.1 Prochlorotrichaceae cyanobacterium CTOTU29312 | reverse complement strand
AATTCCGTAATATATTAGAGAGTCAATCGGTTCAAGGAGTCGGACAAACGCATGGGTAAAGTGGTGGGCATTGACCTGGGAACGACCAATTCTGTGGTAGCGGTGATGGAAGGGGGGAAGCCCGTGGTCATTGCTAATGCTGAAGGGATGCGAACCACACCCTCCGTTGTGGCCTTTAGCAAGGATGAGGAGCGTCTGGTGGGGCAGATGGCGCGGCGGCAGGCGGTGCTGAATCCTCGCAATACGTTTTATAACTTTAAGCGCTTCATTGGGCGCAATTATGGGGAACTGAGTCCAGAGTCGAAGCGGGTTCCCTATACGATTCGGCGCAATGATTTGGGCAATGTGCGGATTGTCTGCCCTCGGCTGGAGCGGGAGTTTGCGCCGGAGGAGGTGGCGGCGATGGTGCTGCGGAAGTTGGCGGATGAGGCCAGTCGCTATTTGGGGCAGCCGGTGACGGGGGCGGTGATTACGGTTCCGGCCTATTTTAATGATTCCCAACGGCAGGCGACGCGGGATGCGGGCCGGATTGCGGGGTTGGATGTGAAGCGGATTTTGAATGAGCCGACGGCGGCTTCTTTGGCCTATGGTCTCGATCGTCGTCAAAATCAAACGATTCTGGTGTTTGACCTGGGGGGTGGGACGTTTGATGTGTCCTTGCTGGAGGTGGGCAATGGGGTGTTTGAGGTGAAGGCGACCTGCGGCGATACCCAGTTGGGGGGTAATGATTTTGATGAGAAGATTGTGAATTGGTTAGCGGAGAAGTTTTTAGAGGCGGAAGGGATTGATCTGCGGCGCGATCGTCAGGCCTTGCAACGGCTGATGGAGGGGGCGGAAAAGGCCAAAATTGAACTGTCGGGGGTGGGGGCAACGGAGATTAATTTGCCGTTTATTTATGCTACGGAGGATGGGCCGAAGCATTTGGAAACGAAGCTGACTCGCGGCGAGTTTGAATACCTCTGTCAGGATTTACTGGAGCGGTTGCGGATTCCGGTAAAGCAGGCGTTGGCGGATGCGGCCCTCTCCCCTCGGCAGATTGATGAGGTGGTGCTGGTGGGGGGCTCCACGCGGATGCCCATGGTCAAGGAGTTAGTACGATCGTTTATTAATAAGCAACCCAATGAAAATGTGAACCCCGATGAGGTGGTGGCGGTGGGGGCGGCCATTCAGGCGGGAATCATTGCGGGGGATGTGCGGGATGTGTTGCTGTTGGATGTTACGCCCTTGTCCCTGGGGTTAGAAACCATTGGCGGGGTGATGAAGAAGTTAATTCCTCGCAATACGCCGGTTCCCGTGAGACGATCGGATATTTTCTCTACGGCGGAAAATAATCAAACCCTGGTGGAAATTCACGTCCTGCAAGGGGAGCGGGAAATGGCCACGGGGAATAAGTCTCTGGGGCGGTTTAAGCTGACGGGCATTCCCCCAGCCCCACGGGGCATTCCCCAGGTGCAGGTGGCCTTTGATATTGATGCCAATGGCATTTTGCAGGTGACGGCGTTGGATAAAACCACGGGTCGGGAGCAGACGGTGACGATTCAGGGGGCTTCGGTGCTGAGTGAGGTGGAAATTAACCGCATGATTCAACAGGCGGAGGAGTTTTCCCAAATCGATCGTCAGCAAAAGGCGCGGGTGGAAAAGCGCAACCGGGCAGACAGCCTAGCCAGCCAAGCGGAGCGGAAATTGCGGGAAATTGCCCTGGATTTTGGGATGTATTTTGCGGAAGCCCAGCGGCGACAAATTGAGGCGATTATCCGGGATCTGCGTCAGGCGGTCAAAAATAATGACGATCGGGGCATTGATTTGACCCAGGCCAGTTTGCAGGATGCCCTCTACGAACTGGATCGGGAGGTGAATCTACGGGTTCAGGAGGAAGAGGGGGATGATTTCTTACAACCCCTGAAGGATACCCTCAGCAATTTACAGGAATCCAATCCCTTTAATTCCCAGCAGCGGCGCAACAACCGATCGAAATCCGAGGGCAGAGGCAAGCCAGATAATCCCCCAGACTCCAGAGCCTTCAGCCGATCGGGCCAGCCCCCCCGCCGGGATCCCTACGGCCCTCGGTTTGACGAGGAAGAATGGGGAGATGACGATGAGTGGTTCTAAAGGTCTGGTCGAGACGAGTAAATTTCTGAGTCGGATCCTCCGCCATCAACCGGAGTCCATTGGTCTTACCTTGGATGAACAGGGGTGGGCAAAGGTTGATGATCTGTTGCACTGTGCTAGTCAGCAGGGGCTTGATCTAAGCCGATCGCTTCTGGAAGAAGTGGTACACAGCAGCAATAAACAGCGATTTGCATTCAGCCTCGATGGTCAATGGATTCGAGCCAATCAGGGTCATTCCATCGCCATTGATCTGAATTTGCCCCCCCTAGAGCCACCGGAAACCCTGTACCACGGGACTGCCGTGCAATTTCTAGACTCTATTCGCAGCCAGGGGGTGCAGAGCGGAAAAAGGCAATATGTGCATCTCTCCCCCTTGGAGTCCACCGCCCTTCAGGTGGGCCAGCGTCACGGCAAAGCGATCGTTTTAAGCATCCGGGCCCAGGAGATGTATACCCAGGGCTATCGCTTTTTTTGCGCGGAGAATGGGGTATGGTTAACCGCAGCCGTACCGCCCCAATTTATTGACTGGTGACGATCGAGTGAACGCTGCCCGAAAGCAACTCAGACCCGCGCCCGTATCTCAGCAATGAATTTCTAATATATGTGATATAGTGTCAACGCTGCCCTAATGCAGACCTCCTCTGCACTACGGAACAGCCTGTTCATTCGATCCGAATTTGAGCGATCGACTTGATCAGTGGCCTGAGGCAGAACTTCTTAGTCCATGGTGAAATGCCAATGGTAAAATGCCATGGATTGAGCATCTGTACCCGATGTTTGACATCTGTACAGAAAATGTCACAACTTAGCCAAAAGAAGTGGGAACCCCCCACTTTTTTTATGGCTTTTTATGGTTTTTATGATGTTTTAGGATCCCATCTGGAAAGTACAACATAGCCCATCCTTACCCATGGTTCATCCCTGTATTCCTCCCCTTTTAGAAATTGCCAACCCCATTGCAGAATCCTTAAACTTGGAAATTGTTCATGCTGTTTTGCAAACTAATTTTAATCCCCCCGTCCTCCGCATCGACATCCGATCCCAGGATGGATCCACCGGATTAGATCACTGTGAACAGATGAGTCGTGCCCTAGAGGATGCTTTAGAACAACAAAGTTTTCTGCTCGAAGCTTATGTTTTAGAGGTCTCTAGTCCTGGTGTTCCTGATGTTTTGACAACGGATCAGGAATTTATATCCTTCAAAGGATTTCCCGTTTCAGTCGGGGTACAAACGCCTAATGCAGGGGTGCAACTCCATCGAGGGAATTTATTAGGTCGGGATGAGACCCACATTATCATTAATCAAAAAGGGCGATCGTTAAAGTTTCCTCGCCAACAAGTCACTCAGGTGCGTTTAGTCGAAACATTAGATCCGTAAGAGATCCGTAACAGATTCGTAAGAGATCCATCAGGGATCCATCAGGGATTAGCCTTACTCCCCACAGAAATCTACCCAGAAAACATCCATTCACCTCTACCCATTCTTAGGAACTAGACAGATATGACTCTATTAAATTTACCCGGCTTAAAGGAAATGGTTACGGAAATTAGTGACCAGAAAAAGTTACCTAAAGCCGTGGTTGAAGAGGCCCTCAGCGAAGCCTTACTCAAGGGGTACGAAAAGTTTCGCCGCAGCCAACGCTTGGGAGAATATGTGTTTGATGAGGAATATTTTAATAACTTTGAAGTGGAATTAGACCTAGAGGAAGAGGGTTTTCGGGTACTAGCCACCAAAGCGATCGTCGAAACGATCGACAATTCGGATCATCAAATTGGCTTACATGAGGTACAAGCGGTTGCCCCGGAAGCCCAATTGGGGGATACGGTGGTTTTAGATGTGACCCCAGACAAAGAAGAATTTGGCCGCATGGCAGCCATCCAAACCAAACAGGTTTTAGCCCAAAAACTTCGGGATCATCAACGGAAAATGGTTCAGGAAGAATTTCAGGATTTAGATGATCATGAGCGGGTACTCAATGCCAAAGTTCTCCGCTTTGAGCGGCAATCCGTGATTATGGAGGTCAGTAGCGGGCCGGGTCGAGCTTCGGTGGAAGCAGAACTGCCCCGACGGGAACAGTTACCCAATGATAATTACCGGGCCAACTCCACCTTCCGGGTTTACCTCAAGGAAGTGGCGGAAACCCCTCGGAGAGGGGCTCAACTGATTGTGTCCCGCGCCAATGCGGCCCTGGTGGTCTACTTATTTGAGAACGAAGTCCCGGAAATTCAAGATGGCACCGTGCGGATTGTGGCGGTGGCCCGGGAAGCCGTGCCTCCCTCCCGGCATATTGGCCCCCGCACCAAAATTGCGGTGGATACCCTAGAGCGGGATGTGGATCCGGTGGGGGCTTGCATTGGCGCACGGGGATCTCGGATTCAAGTGGTGGTCAATGAACTGCGGGGAGAAAAAATTGACGTGATTCGGTGGTCTCCCGATCCTGCCACCTACATTGCCAATGCCCTAAGCCCGGCCCGGGTGGAGCAGTTATTTTTAGTGGATCCTGAAGAGCGCCAAGCCCATGTATTAGTCGCGGAAGATCAACTCAGCCTCGCCATTGGCAAAGACGGGCAAAATGTACGTTTAGCTGCCAAATTAACGGGTTGGAAAATCGATATTAAAGACATCGCCAAATACAAACCCGAAGAAATTCCCCTAGCCATGCAGCGCCAGACCCCAGAAGCATTGGGCTCATCCCCGAAACCCTCCGATTCTCCAGACCCCACCCCCCTAGACGATCGTTATGAATCTGAAGAAGCGATCGACCCAGAGCAGGAGGCAGAAGGATAAAACTTAACTTACTATCCAAAACCCAAAATCCACAACTCAAAACTCAAAACTTCCCAT
>DALYGI010000339.1:0-4959 GCA_031971595.1 Prochlorotrichaceae cyanobacterium CTOTU29312 | reverse complement strand
GGGGTTAGGGAATAGGGAATAGGGGTTAGGGAATAGGGGGTAGGGGTTAGGGAATAGGGAATAGGGAGTAGGGGGTAGGGAGTAGGGGTTTATTTTAAGGGAAAAAGGAAAAGGTAAAAGGAAAGGCAGGAGAAAAAGCAAAAAAATTAAAGGGGCTGTAGTTGTCCTTCAATTAAGCGCCAGGTTTGATCTGCGATCGTTTTTAATTCGCTGGCATCGTGGGTGACAATGAGCAGTGTCCAGTGTTCTTTGAGGCGTTTGAGTAAACTCACCAACTGCGATCGCATTGACCAATCTAGTCCGGCGGTGGGTTCATCTAATAAGAGCAAATAGGGCTGGCGAATGAGTTGAACTGCCAGGGCTAAACGTCGCTGTTGCCCGCCACTCAAATTAAAGGGGGCTGTCTCTAGGGATAAATGGTCTAAGCCAACTTCCCGCAAGGCTTGTCTAATTTGCTCCGTTTTAATTTCCGGGTGACCTAGGCGCAATTCCTCAGCGATCGTGCTGCCACAAAAATGTCGTTCTGGAAACTGGAAAACCAAGCCCCCTAATTGTTGCAAATGCAGGGGCGTTAAAAATTGATCCCGCCAATAAATTTCCCCCGCATTAATTTCCACCAAACCCGCTAAAATTTCGAGCAAAGTCGTTTTCCCCGCTCCACTCACCCCCACAATTAAACCCAAATTTTGCGCGTCTAACTGAAGATTGAGATTTTTAAGAATCGGCTGAGGAGATGCAGGGAGATGATAGACGACATTTTTAAGATACAACATTCCAAGTTCCTAATGAGATCTGTTAACTAAATTAACTTTTAACTTCGACTTTTTAACACTCCACTCCTAACTCTCCACTCGCCACTAAACACTACTTCACCACTCCACTACTTCCCTACTCCACTTTCCACTGTTAACTGCGACTGCAACACCGCAGCTAGTTGATGTTGTTCCCACAGATCTTGATAAAGCCCTGGCTTTTGGATTAAATCTTCGTGATTTCCCGCTTGAACAATGCGCCCCTGATCCATCACTAAAATCCGATCGGCAGTGGTGACGGCGGAAAGTTGATGGGTGATAAAGATAACGGTTTTGCGACGGGTTGCGGTGGATAAGCTCTGCAAAATTGCCGTTGCGGTCTGATTATCCACACTGGATAAGGCATCATCTAAAATTAAAATGGGAGAGTCCATTAATAGGGCACGGGCGAGGGCGGTACGTTGGCGCTGACCCCCGGATAGGGTAATGCCTCGTTCCCCCACGATCGTTTCGTACTGTTGGGGAAAGTTAATGATTTCTGGGTGAATTTGGGCGGTTTTCGCCACGGTTTCGACCCTGGGTTGCTCACAATCGGGGATACCATAACGAATATTATTCCGAATAGCGGTGCTAAATAAAAAGCTATCCTGCGGCACATAGGCGATCGTTTGGCGGAGGGCATCTAAGGGGAGTTTGAGAATGTCTACATTATCTAAAAATAGTTGATCTGGCTCCACTTCAATTAAACGAACTAAGGCATTGGCTAAGGTGGATTTTCCCGATCCAATCGGCCCAACGATCGCCACTGTTTGTCCCGGTGCAATACTAAAGGAAACCTGATCTAATGCCGGAGTTGCTGCTTCAGGATAGGTAAAGGTTAAACGATCGGCTTTGATCCAGCCTTTCACTTCACTGGGTAAGAGGGGTAGGGTTTGTTGCGCGTCTTTAATTTTTGGCTCTGCCCTCAAAATAGCCTCAATACGATCGATACTCACTTCCCCCCGTTGGTAGGCGGTAATGGTAAATCCTAGTAAAGCTGTGGGGAAAACTAACCGCTCCACATACAATGTTAAGGCAATAAAATCTCCCACAGTAATGGTTCCTTGGGCGATCGCCGTAGAACCAAACCCTAATAAAACCAGTAAACTCACACTGGCTAATCCTTCTAAGAGAGGAAAGAGAAAATTTCGGGTTCGGGCTAGCTCTAGATTATATTTGAGTAAATTTTGGTTCAACCCTGCAAAAGCCGATCGTTCATTATCCTCTTGAGCGTAGATTTTAATCAGACTAATGCCACTTAAATCCTCTTGAATTAACTCGCTTAATTTCGAGAGTTCTTCCTGCACATCCTGCTGTTGTACCCGAAGTTTATCACTAAATAATTGCACGATACCGAGCATGACCGGATAGACTAAAATGGCTAAAAAACTCAGCTTCGCATTAATCAAAAACATTACCGGCAGGGTAAAGGCATAGGCAAAACAGGTATTGGCCAAACTTAAAACCGCAAACCCCACCAATCTACGAATATTATCCACATCACTGGTGGCCCTATTAATAATATCCCCGATCGTATTTCTGGCAAAATAGCTCGGATCTAGGGTCAGTAAATGATCAAAAATCTGTTGCTTCAGTTGTCCCTCAACCTTGCGTCCTACCCCAAAAATGAGCATCCGGGAAGTCATGCGAATCACCCACATAACCGACCCGAGCAGAATAGTGATCCCAGCGTAGTAGATCACCCGATCGAGATCAAAATTCTCTTGGAGTTCATCAATCCCCTGACGAATGAGTAAGGGAATATAAACCCCTAACAAATTGACAATTAATAAACTAACAACCCCTCCCACACACCACTGCCAATAGGGACGTTGATAGGCTAATAATTTCTTAAAACGTTGGGTAGATGGACTCATGGGCATTAACTCATAGGTTTAATATTTGATTCGATCGTCCTCGGTACTTTATTAATTATTAATTATTAATTATTAATTAATTAGACCGACGATAACTTAATAACCAATTGACCGCCGTAGCCCTTCGAGTTTTGCGGGGCACCAGTTCATCCACACGATACCCCTGAAAACCTAATTCTTCTTTGAGCAATTGTTTATGTTCCGGCGGAATCGATCGGGTTAACTTCACGATCGCTGGGCGGCTCTCAATAAAATCAGGAGGTTCAGGATAGGCCGATCGCCACTCTTCGTCCACTTGATCCGTTACCCAATGCTCCTGGTCTGAGTTGTAATGGTACCCCAAACCCTTCCAGAGCAAAGCGTTGACTATAGCATCTGCGATCGTATCGTTGAGAATAGCCCAGAGGGTTTCATCGGTGAGGGGCGGTAAACTAGGCATCGAGGGAATAGGGCTTCAACTCATCCAATGACACATATTCCAAACTCAGGGCATGGGTTGAGGCGAGGATGACCGGCGGCGCGACTCCCGCATCTAGGGCTTCCTTCCAACGAGAGGCACAAAGACACCACCGATCCCCCGGTTTCAGCCCCGGAAACTGGTAGGCGGGCACTGGGGTAGAGAGATCATTCCCTTGCCGCTTGCTAAATTCCAGAAACGTAGCCGTCATCTCCGCACAAACCAGATGGGCTCCAAAATCACCAGCCCCCGTATTGCAGCATCCATCTCGATAAAATCCAGTCAATGGGTTGAGAGAACAGGGTTGCAGGGGTTGACCCAAAACGTTACTTGCGGAAGTCATAAGGTTAAAGCACGATCGATTCTTAGCCAGAACTAGCATAGCCTATCCGTCCTTTTCTGATTCTGCCCCCTCCTCCGTAAATCCATTGCGGGCTAAGATGAGAAGACATCAATCGACTTGAATAAGCTTCAATTTTTATGCCATCCCCCCTACACAAACTACACAAAAATGTGCTGAAACGGGTCTTTTCCGCCCTCTCCACCAGCACCCTAGCGATCGTTTTGAGTCTGGGACTCAGTTTTGGTCTCCTGGGCTGTGCCTCTTCCAATGCCAATGTTTTAGTGGATCTGGTCAGCTTGGCGGGCAAAGAGCAACCCAAGGACTTAGTTCACCTGCAAGAAGTTGCCACACCGCCCCTAATCGAAGCCCTACACACCGAACTCGATCGCTATCAACCCCAGGTCAAAATTACCGCTCCGGCTCCAGGGGAAGTGGTCAACCAAACCACCGTCCAGGTCAGTTTAGCGGTGGAAGACTATCCCCTCTTCAAAAATGCCGAATTTGGCATGGGGCCGCACGTTCACCTCTTTTTAGACGATCAACCCTACACAGCGGTTTATAGTACAAGCGAACCTGTTATTTTAACAGACCTAGCCCCCGGCACCCACACCCTGCGGGCCTTTGCCTCCCGTCCCTGGCACGAAAGTTTTAAAAACGAAGGAGCCTATGCCCAGGTTACCTTCCATGTGTTAACCGAAACCGGCACCAACGCCCCCGATCCCACCCAACCCTTACTCACTTACAGCCGTCCCCAAAGCACCTACGGCGCAGAGCCGATCCTGTTGGACTTTTACTTGACCAATGCGCCACTCCATTTCTTAGCCAGTACCCCCGATGATGACATTCCAGACTGGCGGGTACGGGCCACCATCAACGGCGAAAGTTTCCTGATCGATCGGTGGGAGCCCATCTATCTCAGTGGTTTTGCGGAAGGAGACAACTGGGTAAAACTCGAATTTTTAGGGGAAGACGGGGAACCCATCACCAACGTTTTTAACACCACAGCCCGGTTAATCAACTACACCCCCGGCGGTCAGGACAGCCTAGCCCGCATCGTGCGGGGAGAAGTATCCCTAGAAGAAGCCCTAGCGATCGTTCGTCCACCGGCTGGAGTCCCCGTGAGCAACCCTGCCCCAGAACCTACCTCGGCTGAATCTGCGGCTGAAGCGAACACTGAAGCTACTACTGAATCTGTAACCGTTCCCGAACCTGTATCTCCTGAACCTGTATCTGAAGTGATCCCTGAGCCTGTATCTGAACCAGAAACCGGGGCAGAAGAAGCCACGGAACAGCCTACGGAACCCGTCAGCGAACCGGAAGCCCTCGCACCGGAAAGCACACCGGATCAGGCTTCTGATCAGACTCCTGAAGGGATGACTGAATCCCCAAACCTGGAAGAGACTAGCCCAGCAGAATCCACACCGCCTGCTGAGCAACCCTAAGGATCGTGAATTAAATAAACTGGAAAGTTCAGGATTAAACCACAGAGGC
>DALYGI010000338.1:0-4965 GCA_031971595.1 Prochlorotrichaceae cyanobacterium CTOTU29312 | reverse complement strand
GCTGTAAGAACGATCGAGAAAGTACCTAAAATCAGCAATTCTCGATCGTTTTATCAATTAACTCAGCATGATTTGACTAAGTATGATTTAACTAAGTATCGCAACTCAGACCGCTGGCTTTCTGGCTAAAAAGTAAATTTTCCTGATAGTCAATGGGACAATCGATCACACTGGGAACGGGTTGTTCCAAGGCGGTTTTTAAGGTGGGAATGAGATCTTCCGTATGCTCCACTCGATAGCCCTTTAAGCCCATGCTTTCCGCCAGACGTACAAAGTCAGGGTTACCAAAGCTAATATTAGACGATCGTCCAAAGTAACTTTGTTGTTTCCACTCAATCAGCCCATAGCCCCCATCATTGAAAATAATGGTAACGAAGGGTGTATTGATCCGCAGTGCCGTTTCTAATTCCTGCATATTCATCATAAAGCCCCCGTCTCCGGTAACTGCCACCACATTTCGTTTTGGATAGACTAATTTAGCGGCTAGTCCCCCCGGAATAGCAATGCCCATGGCTGCAAAACCATTGGAAATTAAACAGGTATTGGGTCGTAAACAATGATATTGACGAGCCATCCACATTTTATGGGCTCCCACATCAGAAATAACGATGTCATCGGCTCCCATGACGGTACGCAGGTCATAAATTAATTTCTGGGGCTTAATGGGAAAACTGGTATCTTGGGCGTATTGCTCATAGTCGGCTCGGATTTCGGCCCGTAAACTAATGCCGTAGGGTGCAGGTTTGCCCTGACGATCGCAGCGGCGTAAAATCTCCGTTAAACTATCGGAAATATCCCCCACGACTTCCACTTCTGGAATATAACTGCGATCGATTTCTGCGGGTAAATTACCAACATGAATAATTTTAATTTTGCCATCGGGATTCCACCGTTTAGGGGAATATTCAATGAGGTCATAACCTACTGCAATGACTAAATCAGTACGATCGAATCCACAACTAATAAAGTCCCGTTGTTGTAAGCCCACTGTCCATAAGGCTAAGGGATGGGTATAGGGAATAACCCCCTTCCCCATAAACGTATTGGCCACCGGAATATTGAGTTGGGTTGCAAATTCTGTTAATGCAGGGGCAGCCTGGGCTCGAATTGCGCCATTCCCCACTAAAATAAGCGGGTTTTGGGATTGGGAAATGAGGGATGCTGCTTCATTAAAACTTTGATAGGCCGCATACACCTTGTCTTGACGATCGCGTTGGAGGGGCATTCCTTCCGCATCCATGGCTGCAATATTTTCCGGTAGATCAATATGAACCGCTCCCGGTTTTTCTGACTGGGCCACCTTAAAGGCCCGCCGCACAATTTCCGGCGTATTACTGGGGCGCACAATTTGTTTACTCCACTGGGTTACGGGAGAAAACATCGCCACCAAATCTAAATATTGGTGAGACTCAATGTGCATCCGATCCGTGCCCACCTGGCCCGTAATTGCCACGAGGGGCGCACCATCTAAATTGGCATCCGCCACCCCGGTCATCAGGTTGGTGGCCCCCGGCCCTAGAGTAGAGAGACAAACCCCAGCCTTTCCAGTCAGACGACCATAGACATCCGCCATAAAGGCCGCGCCTTGTTCGTGACGGGTGGTAATGAATTGGATAGAGGAGCGATCGATCGCATCGAGGATGTGGAGATTTTCTTCCCCCGGCAACCCAAAAATATAGTCTACTCCTTCATTTTCTAAACACTTTACTAGCAGTTCCGCAGTGTTTTGCATAGCATGGCTCCTGGCAGCCCTTCTGGCAGCCCATAAGTGTATATCCAGCATACCAAGAGGGGGTAACCAGAACTCTGATCTGGCTAACAGTAATTAGGAACAAAGGTCTGAGACGATCGGGGTGGACGAACGTAGCCTAGTCCCGGTTGGCGCTCTGGTAACTTAATTTTAGGTAACTCCACCTCCTGGTAGGGGATTTGATTCAGAAAGTGGTGAATACAGTTGAGGCGGGCTCGGCGTTTGTCATCTGCTTCCACCACATACCAAGGCGATCGAGTGGTATCTGTGGCGGCAAACATATCATCTTTGGCTTTGGAATATTCGACCCAGCGAGCCCTCGATTCTAAATCCATGGCGCTGATTTTCCATCGTTTAATGGGATCATCAATGCGGTCTTGAAAACGCCGTTCCTGTTCCTCATCGCTCACTGAAAACCAATATTTAATCAGGATAATTCCCGATCGTTGTAACTGATGTTCAAATTCTGGACAAGACCGAATAAACTCCACATATTCCTCATGGGTACAAAATCCCATTACCCGCTCTACCCCGGCCCGGTTATACCAACTACGATCGAATAAAACAATTTCTCCCGCTGAGGGCAAATGGGCCACATAGCGTTGAAAATACCATTGATGGCGCTCCCGTTCCGTCGGCGTACTCAAGGCCACAATGCCACAGCCACGGGGATTTAAACACTCTGCAATACGTTTAATGACCCCACCCTTTCCTGCCGCATCCCGCCCTTCAAAAATGACTACAACCCTCAACCCTTTGTGTTTAACCCAGGTTTGAAGTTTCACTAACTCAACCTGTAAGCGTCGTAACTCTCGCTCGTAGACCTTTTTCTTGAGGGGAGGCAATTTCACCATTTGAGAAATTGATCCAGAACTTAACCCAGAATTTAATCCAGAAATGGGTTCAGCGTTGGCAGCATCAGAACGATCGGAACCCTCACGTTTTTTCTTCGATTTTTTCTGAGACATGGGTTTCCTTTGGGGAATAGGGGTTAGGGATTAGGAGTTAGGGAATAGGGGTTAGGGGTTAGGGGTTAGGGGTTAGGGAATAGGGGTTAGGGGTTAGGGGTTAGGGAATAGGGAATAGGATTCAATTTCTAACTTAAAACTCAAAACTCAAAATTACTGGCTCTTCTCTGTTAATTGAATCAAATCTTTTAAAACCTCTTCTGCATGTTGGGCGGGTTTTACTTTGCGGTAGATTTTGGCGATCGTTCCATCGGGTTTGATGATAAATGTTTGTCGAAAAATTCCCATGAATTCTTTGCCCATAAATTTTTTCAGACCATAGCTTTCGTAGCGGGTTGAAACGATCGCTTCTGCGTCCCACAGTAGGGGAAAGGGGAGATCATATTTGCTGATAAATTTTTGGTGGGATTTTTCGTTATCTGTATTGATTCCTACGATCGCTGCACCTAGGGACTGTAAACGATCGTAGTGATCTCGAAAGCTACAGGCTTCTGTGGTACACCCTGGGGTATTGTCGCGGGGATAGAAAAAGATGATCAGCCATTGTCCGCGAAAGTCTGCGAGGGATACGGAGGTGCCGGACTGGTTGGTGAGGCTGAAGTCGGGAGCGGGATCACCAATGGTTAGGGGCATGGTTTAGATAGTTTTGAGTTTTGAGTGTTGAGTTTTGAGTTGGGTGCTGAGTTTTGAGTTGGGTGTTGAGTTTTGAGTTTTGAGTTGGGTGCTGAGTTTTGAGTTGGGTGTTGAGTTTTGAGTTGGGTGTTGAGTGTTGAGTTTTGGGTGTTGAGTGCTGGGTTTTGAGGTTTGGGTTTTGGGTTTTGAACTTCGTTCGCCTCTGGGAAGGGGCTAGGGTGGGTCAGTCTTCGGTTTAGGGAATAGGGGGGACTTTTAGGGTAAGCTGGAAGGGCATTGTAGCCTATTAATCTACCGGGCTTTCCTATGAATGATGATAACTTTTTGAAACAACTGTTGTTAATTGGTGTGGGAACGACTTCCCTCGTGGCGGAAAAGCTGAAGGAAGTGACGGAAAATTGGGTGGAGACTGGACGGTTGGATCCCACTCAAGCCAGTGCTCTCATTGAAGATTTGATGAATCAGTTTAAAACTGAGCAGGAAAATATTGAGGTTCAACTCCAGCGCCAATTGCGGATTATTCTGCAAGATATTGGGGTGCCTCGTCAGGCGGAGATGGATGAACTCCGGGGACGGCTCGATCGTTTAGAACGCCAGTTGCGGGATTTGGAAAATCGCCTGTGGAAGTAGCTCCCTGTTTTTCGTTTCAAGTTCAGCATCGTTGCAGTCATACCCAGGCCCGCTCGGCGGTTTTTCTGACTCCCCACGGCCCGGTGGAAACGCCCCGTTTTATGCCGGTGGGGACGGCGGGTACGGTCAAGGGGGTTACGCCCGATTCCCTCAGGGTGGCGGGGGCGCAAATGATCCTCGCCAATACCTACCACTTGCACCTCCAACCAGGGGAAACGATCGTGGCGGGGGCTGGGGGGCTGCATGGTTTTATGAATTGGTCTGGGCCGATTCTGACGGATTCTGGTGGGTTTCAGGTTTTTAGCCTGACGGATTTGCGGCAGTTAAGTGAGGATGGAGCTACGTTCAAGTCCCCTAGGGATGGCCGCACGATTCACCTCACCCCGGAGAAGTCTATTGCCATTCAAAATGCCCTGGGGGCGGATGTGATTATGGCTTTTGATGAGTGTCCGCCCTATCCAGCGGAGCGGAGTGCGGTTGAGGAAGCCACCGATCGCACCTATCGCTGGCTCAAGCGGTGCATTCAAGCCCACGATCGGTCTGATCAGGCTCTTTTTGGCATTGTTCAAGGGGGGATTTATTTAGATCTGCGTACCCAAGCAGCGGAAGCCTTAGTGGATTTAGATTTGCCGGGATATGCCATTGGTGGCGTGAGTGTGGGGGAACCCCCTAGTTTTATTCATCATATTGTGGATGCCATTGCTCCTTTATTGCCTCCGAGCAAACCCCGGTACCTGATGGGGGTGGGAACCTACAAAGAAATGGCTCGGGCCATTGCTGCGGGGGTCGATTTATTTGATTGTGTGATTCCTACCCGTTTGGCCCGTCATGGGGCGGTACTCAGTCAGGGCGATCGGTGGAACATTAAAAATGCTCAATACCGAGAAGACTATGCCCCCATTGATGCCCAATGTCCTTGTTATGCCTGCCAGAATTTTAGTCGAGCCTATTTAAATCATCTGGTTCGATCGCGGGAGATGTTGG
>DALYGI010000337.1:0-4968 GCA_031971595.1 Prochlorotrichaceae cyanobacterium CTOTU29312 | reverse complement strand
GTTCCCTTGCTCGGAAGGGTGAGGTGGGTTAGCTTGGGAGGAGAATCCGCTGTTTTCCGGGAGGGGTTATGGGTCAAAGGGTCACGATCGCCGTGCCAGATGCACTATTTGAACGGCTTCAACCCGTCAAGCAACAGTTTAATATTTCTGCCATTTGCCAAGAAGCCCTGGAGATGGCGGTTCTGATGGAAGAACTGAAACTACAGGCCACGGCGGATCAGAATTTGGTGGAGCGCCTGCGGGCGGAAAAATCCATTTTGCTCCACAAAATCCAACAGGAGGGCTTTGAGTTGGGGATTCGCTCTAGCACCAAACTGTCCTACAAGGATTTTCGCCACTTCGAGCGGGTCAGCGCTATTCGTGCCCAGTTAGATGAGGATGCCCTAGAGCATCTGTGGACTTTTCTAGATTTCAAAGCCTACCCCCAGCAGGCTCGGCTTCAGGATCCTGACTTTGCCCATTTGTTAGAAATGGATGCCCAAAGCCGGATTGTTTTTGCCCAAGGCTGGATGGCCGGGGTGCTATCCGTGTGGGAAACCCTCAAAACCCAGGTGGATTCCGTGGAACTACCCCCCCTCTCGTTGACTCAGCCAAGCTAGGCATTCCCGGAGCCAGCCATCGGGGTCGCTGGTCTTGCCTAAGGGGGTTTCTCCGATCGCCAGCAACGCTTGAAAAATCTCTGCTTCCGTATAGCCCAAGCTCATCAGGGCCAATTCCACCTCTTCTTGAATGGCTTGGGAGGGCAATGAATTAGATCTAGACCCGGCCAGGGTTTCCCAGCCTTTTAACTTCGTTTTTAGTTCCAGGGTTAAGCGCTCCGCCGTTTTTTTACCAATCCCTGGTGCTTTACTGAGAATCCGAGTGTTTTCCGTAACGATCGCTTCGACGAGGAGGGGAACGTCCAGGGCATCTAACAGAGCCAGGGCGCTCTGGGCTCCAATGCCACTCACCCCCATAAGCGATCGAAACAAATCCCGCTCTGGGATTGTGGCAAAGCCAAAGAGGAGCCATTGATCTTCCCGCACTTGCAGATGGGTGATAACCCGATAGATTTGTTGGTTTGCTAAGGGTTGATCCGGGGAATCTTCCTGAGCCTCTAGGGTCTGGGTTTCCAATTCCTGAGCCCAGCGGGATAAAATCTGGACTTCGTAGCCCACCCCCGCCACCTCTAAGTCTAGATAAAACCGATTTTGCTGGGTATAAATGCGGGTAATGGTGCCATTCAAAGAGGTTAGCATTAGCGAATAAGTTTCTTTTCCTTGAGATAGGTAGTTGTCAGCGGCACCCCCATTTGGATATTTTTCCAGCCCAGGGTTTCACACAGCACTAAATCATGATCGGATTCAGGAGTCCAGGTTTTAACCGCAACGTGAATGTAGGCTAAACAATCGGTTAAATAGGCCAGATGGGGAGGAGATTGGGGAAAAGAAACCCGTTTGCGGAGATAGGCATCCTTATCTGTGGACATCCCAGATTTTTTGCCCAGACTATTAATATAGCGGGTTTGGTGGGTGCCCAAAATCTGAAGTAAACCCT
Source organism: Prochlorotrichaceae cyanobacterium CTOTU29312 (assembly GCA_031971595.1). Taxonomy (GTDB): domain Bacteria; phylum Cyanobacteriota; class Cyanobacteriia; order Prochlorotrichales; family Prochlorotrichaceae; genus JBEAPM01. The sequence goes on along the minus strand of DALYGI010000337.1, from coordinate 3,432 downwards.
CGCCAGTTTTCTGAAAATTTTCAAAGGTTTTCGTCCCATGAAACAAACCAATCATAAACTGCTTAGGCTCCATCGTCATCGGACAAACATAGGTACAAATATTCATATTTAAACGATCGTTTTGTACCGTGGAGAGACTATACACAGGCTGGGGAACCCGATTCCAAGGACGAACCTGTAGAGACATAGACGTAAGGTTATTAACTATAAACTATACAAACAACTATTCTTAAATCTCCGGTTTCTTTTAGAACAAAGCCCAATCTCTTGATGCTATGTCACCAGAAACCGGGGATCTTGGCACTTCAGTTACAGATGGAACTACTAAAAAACTATATCTTCGTAAATATCTTCCATCCTCAAAGAAATTCCCAACGCGCTTAACTCAATCTGTGCAGTGGGTTGATCATAGCTCTGAAAAATCCAAGCTTCTTCCGTGGTTTTAGGATTTTTAATTTTCTGAAACTGATCCACCTGCATTTGAAATTGATCCACCAATAGGTATTCTGCAAAAGAAGGCAGCGATCGGTAATACTTGAACTTTTCCCCCCGATCGTAGTCACGGGTAGATTTAGATAACACTTCAATTATTAAGGTCGGATTCATCACAATATCAGAACGATCGTCTTGAAGTTGAGGTTCCCCCTGAATAACCAAAACATCGGGATAGGTGTAGCAGTTATAGGTAGGAATCCAGAGGCGGACATCACTAGAAAATACTCTTGTCTTCTGGGGCACTGGTGATGGTTGAGTTTTAAGGGCCAGTCTCAGCAATAGACAAAGACTAATCACAATTTGGTTATGATTAATGGATCCTCCAGTCATAGCAATAATAGCTCCATTCTGGTATTCACTCCGAGATTCAGCCGTTTCTTCTAGGGCTAGGTATTCAGCGGGACTGTAATGGCGTGGGGGGGCGATCGTAATCATGACGGTTCCACCGGAAAGAGTGGTTCAAGTTTACCATAATTCTGGATTTACTCAAAAACTATATCTTCGTAAATGTCTTCGATGCCTAAAAAAATTCCTAACGCGCTTAACTCAATCTGTGCAGTGGGTTGATCATAGCTCTGAAAAATCCAAGCTTCTTCCGTGGTTTTAGGATTTTTAATTTTCTGAAACTGATCCACCTGCATTTGAAATTGATCCACCAATAGGTATTCTGCAAAAGAAGGCAGCGATCGGTAATACTTGAACTTCTCCCTCCGATCGTAGTCACGGGTAGATTTAGATAAGACTTCAATCATTAAAATTGGATTCATCACAATATCAGAGCGATCGTCTTGAAACTGAGGCTCCCCCTGGATAACCAAAATATCGGGATAGGTGTAACAGTTATAGGTGGGAATCCACAGACGGAGATCTCCGATAAAGACTTTAGCTTCCGTTCCTCGTAGAGCAGCTTTCAGCAGGGCAAAAATATTGCCTGCAATCCAGTTATGATTTGCGGATCCTCCAGTCATAGCAATAATAGCTCCGTTGCGGTATTCACTGCGAAATTCAGCCTTTTCTTCCAGGGCCAGGTATTCAGCGGGACTGTAATGGCGTGGGGGGGCGATCGTAATCATGACGGTTCCACCGGAAAGAGTGGTTCAAGTTTACCATAATTCTGTATTTCCGGGTCAGGGTTTGCTGTAGGGGGCTTTGTTGGGGGGCTTTACCAAGGTTGCAGAGGTTTCAGGCTGACCCGTTTTAAGCCAGTTTCCAGGGAGTCCGGTTTCAAATTGGCACAGTATTATATAATTTCATCTTTAGCAGTGAACAGATTTAGGGTTTGATTATGTTTTGGGCGGATCAAATTGCGGCGGAATCTAGCGATCGTACACATATTGTTAACGATTCTAAGACCCCTTCCGGTAGAGTCCATGTGGGTTCTTTGCGAGGGGTGGTTATTCATGATGTCATTTATCGCGCCCTCAAACAGGCAGGAAAAACCGTTCGTTTTATCTATGGCGTTGATGATTATGATGCCCTAGATACGGTGCCCCATTATCTGAATGCAGAACAATTTAGCCCCTATTTAGGATACCCCCTGTGTAATGTGCCCTCTCCCCAAGAATCAGGACGATCGGAGGCGAGTGATTATGCGAAGTATTTTATGGGGGAATTTCTAGAAGTTTTTGAAGCTTTAGGGGTTGAGCCACAGATTTATTATCTCCGAGATTTATACCGATCGGGTCAACTCAATGAATCCATCGATCTGTTTCTGAAAAACGCCCATTTAGTGCGAGAAATTTATTTACAGGTTAGTAAAGCAAAACGACCAGAAAACTGGTACCCGTTCCAAGTTATTTGTGAAAACTGCGGCAAAATTGCCACTACGACTGTTTCTGACTATAACGGTTCCGAGGTCTTTTATACCTGTCAGCCCGACGGCGTAGAATGGGTCAAGGGCTGTGGTCATTCCGGTTGGATTTCCCCCTTTGACGGGCGCGGTAAATTGCCCTGGAAAGTAGAATGGGTCGCCAAATGGAAACTATTAGGAATTACGATCGAACTAGCGGGCAAGGATCACTCTCAAAAAGGAGGATCGAGGGACGTGGCCAATGGGCTATGTCGCCGTATTTTGCAGCAGGAACCGCCCTTCCACTCTCCCTATGAATTTATTTTAGTCAATGGCACCAAAATGAGTTCCTCTAAAGGAGTAGGGTCAAGCGCCAAGGAAATTGCCGCCCTGTTACCGCCGGAATTATTGCGCTTTTTAATGTTGCGAACTCGTCCTAAATCCGTGATTAACTTTGCCCCCAATTATGAAACCATTACCCGTCTCTTTCGGGATTACGACACCCTGGTTCAAAAGTTTAAGGAAGGCACAGGAGCGTTATCAGAAGAATTAATGCCCCTATTTTATGCCCAACTCAGCGATCGTCTAGAACCCTACCAAGCCTTTGACTTTGCCACCCTGATTTCCTTACTGCAAATTCCCCATTTAGATATGCACTCAGAAATCATCAGCCGTAGCCCATCCCCCCTAAGCGATCGAGACTGGCAGGTCGTGAATCAACGCTTAGAAACCGCTCGCCAATGGTTAGAAAACTACGCCGACGAAGAAGAAAAATTAGTTTTATATCTAGATCAAATCCCTCCCCAAATCGAGCAGTTAACCCCAGAACAACTGAAATACCTAGCGATCGTTGCGGAGCGGTTAGCCAGCTTAGAACCTTGGGATGGGGAAACCTTACAAACCACCTTATTTGCCATTACCAAAGAAATCGACCTCAAACAACCCATCGCCTTTCAAGCCCTCTATTTAAGCTTCTTAGGCAAAGAACGAGGGCCAAAAGCCGGAGCCTTACTATCCTACCTCGATCGTCAGTTCGTCTGCGATCGTTTACAAGCAATAACCCAACCCCCTAATTCCTAATTCCTAATTCTCAATTCCCCATTCCCTATTCCCTATTCCCTATTCCCTATTCCCTATTCCCCATTCCC
>DALYGI010000336.1:0-4974 GCA_031971595.1 Prochlorotrichaceae cyanobacterium CTOTU29312 | reverse complement strand
GAGTGACAAGTTGAAATTCTCGATCTTGGAGGCAGACCTGCGGAATGTGGGTTGTAACGCACCGCAAGTACGATCGTCCTCAAATCGCACTCAAGATTCTTGGGACGATCGTATACCATAATAAGCTTGAGCTTTTTGGGTTTCGTACCTCAACCCAACCTACGGCGAGACGATCGTACTCAGCCCATGCGCTGAATCCGCTGGATTAGCATCATCAGCAGACTCTTGGAAAGATCGTAATTGTGTCGCAAAGCTGTTTCAAAATTGTTCGCTTCAATCACCAGGACAGAACTAGGAACTGTTGCAATCACGGTAGCGGATCTTTGCTCGCGGGTCAAAACCCCCAGCTCTCCGATCGTTTCTCCGGGCAAAATCTTATTCACGGGCTTGAGACGATCGCCCTGGGGAATAAAAACATCTGCTGCTCCTTCAAACAGCAGGAGAATGAGATCGGCAACTTCTCCAGCAGTACAGATCGTTTCCTGGGGTTGATAACAGCGCACATGGCTGTATTGGGCAAGTTCAATCAAATCTTGGGGGTGCATGACACCAAAGGTTCGGCTCCTAGAGAAGATGATGAGTTTTTCTACAGTGGTTAAGTCCAGGGGATCTGTTTCTATAGAATTCGTTTCCCTGGGATCAGCTTCAACTCCTGCTTTCAGAGAGTCCTGCAACAACCGCTGTATCATTTCCTGCACCATCCAATCTCCGGGTAAGGTGAGATGGGGCAGTAGTGCTTGAGCCTTTTGCTGCCCTTGGGATAGGTTGATCTGGCTCAAGGTATAAAGACTGAGGGCTTTAACCAGGGGATCAATCTGGTGAAGCATTTCCTCAATAATAGCGATCGTTGTCATGCCCTCAGGGGATGAAATGTCTCCAACGGCTGAAAGGGGGATGCCCTCCTGAGCGGCCAGGATAGACATTAGCTCGGAATAGTACCAACTGGTTTCATATCCGGTGCCTTCCAAGATCGATCGCAAGGAGTTGGGGGAAAGCTTGGATATCTGGCTGAAGACCGGGTGAATTTCTGGATGATGCTCTAAGAGATCCGCAATGCCCAAAATTTGTTTGACGAGTTGTTTTTGCTTATCCTGGATGGCAACCCGCTGGAGCAGGTTAAGAGCCACGATTGCTGAGGTATCCCGCGTCTGCTGAATCACGGCTTGTTGCTGTCTCAGGTGTTCTAGTTGCTCTACTAAAGCAGTCGATCGCTGTAGCAATGTACTGTCACGATCGTAAAACTGCTGCAAAATCTGTTCCTCTTCCTGAGTGGTAAGACCATAGGCTTGGCCCAGGGCATGGGTCTGCTGACGGCGACTCTTGAGAACCTCTGCACGAGAGGCTCCCGTTTCTACCGCCGCTAAGAGTTGGGCTTCTAACGCTTGACGGTAACTTTCCAGACGGAGTTGATTTTCCCGAGAACGTTGTTGGCTGGGATCCAGCAAACTGGGATCTTCAATGCCTAACTCTTCCAATAGGGCAAAGTGTTCACCTTCTGTGATTCCTAAGCCCTGGCGCATCTGTTTCAGGACTTCTAAACTACTGGAAGTGATAAAATTCCCCTGTTCCAATCCTTCTTTCAGCACCCCTTTATAGACTTGAAAACTCTGAGCCTCGCTGAAATCCGGCAGAATCTTAGCTAAAACATAGACTTCATCAGGCTTGAGGCTGTCCAGGGTTCGCCCTTCCAAAAACTTGGAATAGTCAATCTTGAGCTTGCTCAGTTGACGACGAAGATTATTGGCTAAACTTTCACGGGTATAAACATTGGAACTCCGGTTCCAGGTTCTGTAAAGCCAGAGGCTACTCACCAGAAGAAGGGTTGTATCCAGGAGGAACTGAACCGGTAAGGGCCAGCGCTGAATTTCTAGTCTGCCCCCGTAGAGAAAAAAGATATTAAATGCCACAAAGGTATAAAGGGAGAACAACTGATGCATCGCCTGAGGATGCAGATTCTCAGGCTGTTTAGGAGTCTCGGGCTGAGTTTCAAGTGGTTTGTTGCTTCTGCTTTGAAGATAGGAGGTATAAGTTTTTTCCAGATATAAGCCAACTCCGTAGGTGATTAAGGCACAACTTGTCAACACCAAAGGAGCCGCCAATAGCTTTGGTAGGGCAATGCTATTCCCCCAGAGGTATAAGCCTGGATCACCAAGACTGGCTAACTGCTGGGCTTCATGGGTCCAAATTCCTGAAAAGTAATAATCCCAGTTTCCTGCATACAGGTAATAGTACAGAATAAAGCCAATGACGATGCCCAGATAGCCGTATTGCAATAGTTTGCGCCCGGGTTTATTCAGTTCATTCCAATAATTTTTTTCTGCATCAATATCAAAACAAGCGGTTTTACACCCTACACAATTGACCTTATCCGGTTTCTGCTCCACAGCACTACGACACATGGATTGGGTAATCGTTTTCGCAGTCGCGCCATGCGCTTCACTGTCAAGAAGTCCACGGGGCCCCGTAAAGACCATCTGAACTGCCCCAAAGGGACAAACGTAATGGCACCAACTCCGTCCCCCATAGAGGTAAATGACTCCCATTGATGCCACGATCGTTGCAATGAGAAAGCTTGCTAAAACAAAGCGATCGGAGTTTATAAAAAGAATTCTGGCTATAATGCCCAACAACAGCAAGACAAATTGCAAATAGAGATGGTTGGTCTGCAGCCATTTATTCTTTTTGAGGTTTAGATAGGGCTTTAAGCCCAGTGCCCGAGGCAGTTGAGAAAGAAAATATAGCGGACAAATCCGCCGCCAGAACTCATGCCCCAACACGAAGACAACAAAAATTCCCGAAGGTACCGTCATCCCCCAAAATAGGCGAGCAGCGATCGGGTAGGGCCATTCAGCAACCACCGCTTTTCCCTGTACGAAAACTTCTTTAGGAATATCCCGCAGAGGACTCCAAAGGGTTTGAGGATCTGTTAGAATCGGTGAAAAGGGATCGTATAGTAAGGAAAAAATTAAAAGTAACCAGGCTAAAACGATTGTCCAACGGATTTTGTGGAAAGCGCTTTCGGGAATTTGGCTCAACATAAACATTCTAGAATAGCTAATCATTAGTCTTATCTTATGGTACTCCCCAATGTCAAGATAACAAAAGAGAGAATTTAAGAAGTAATCTCGCTTAGCAGTGCATTTGTTCTTGATGTTACATTCATTACATCACCTCCATGCAAGGCATCTGCTGGTTGATGCTGGACACAAGACAAGTAGACTCAATGTGAATCCATTACAAGGAGGCATTGCCTTTTCTGTGAACCATAGTTGGTGTCTGATAATCCAACGACTGATGTAAACGATCGTGATGATAAAATCTGAAAAAGTCCCCAATCCCTTGAATTGCCTATGGCACAGACCTGTAGGACTTGAGGTACACCTCCTCGTATTTCAATGAGCGCCAAAGCCGTTCCACAAAAATGTTGTCTAGGGCTCGACCACGCCCATCCTGACTGATGGTTATCCCTCCTTTGAGTAGACGGTCAGTAAAAGCAATGCTGGTAAATTGGCTGCCCTGGTCAGTATTGAAAATCTCTGGTGTCCCTTGAGAGAGAGCACTTTCCAGAGCATCCAGACAAAAGTGGACATCCAGGGTATTCGAGACTTCCGACCCCTAAAAAGGATATAAGCTTGAGCTTTTTGGGTTTCGTACCTCAACCCAACCTACGGCGAGACGATCGTACTCAAGGCTCTTGGGACGATCGTTCTAAACCATAATAAGCTTGAGCTTTTTGGGTTTCGTGCATTAACCCAACCTACGGCGAGACGATCGTTCCTAGGCTACTCAAATTGACCAAAGCGATCGTTCTTAAACCATAATAAGCTTGAGCTTTTGGGTTTCGTACCTCAACCCAACCTACGGCGAGACGATCGTACTAAGTTGAGCAGCGGCTAGTATCCTTTGCTTCTTCACCAAACTTTCTCGCCCGTTCGCTCCAACGTGTTGCTAGACCAGGCTTTCGCAATAAGGTTACGACTTTTCGACCACTGGCTGCTTCTTTCTTGCGGAGATCTGCAAAGATTGCGTTCAAATCATAGCTGAAAGACTTTGCATACTCCTCTCGGATTTGGTGGATCTCCTCGACAATTTCATCTTTCCACATGACCTATTCTCCCATTAGTTCGTTGGGTGTACAGAGAACAGGCAGTACATAGCCGAAATCAAGGCTAATCTCCGCCAACTTTCCCTGAATCTGAGCATTTGCAATATGTTTACAGTTCCACGTTAACAGATAATCCATGCCGTGGACAGTTACAGCGGCAATGTGAATTGCGTCAACTCTTGCTTTTGGAGGTAGATTGCTGCGGTTCAGAAGTTGTACGGCTAAATCTTGCACATCTTGATTCAACGCCAATAGGGGGAAATCGCGTAGAATCTCCAATCGTTGTGCGGCGATTTCTGTGTCTCCCTGGGACACTTCTTCGAGAACTGCTTCTGAGGTATAGAGAGTGAAGGTACTGCGGCGAAATTTCCACCAGTCTTTTGTTATCTCAATATTTGCCGCTAGAATCAAATCTTTAGTTGATCGAGCGGTCAAGTAACCTAAAATACTACTCTCAATATAAACAGTTTCGCTCATGCAAATTAGGGTGAAAAAATCTTCAGGTTGATGGTGTATGTAAGAGCCTTTACCACAACGGGTAGCGCAAAGATCAAGGTAATCTTGTGTCACCGCCTAACACCCTTGAGTAAAAGTGCCTGAAACAACGATCGCTCCATCACTGGACAGTAATCTACCCTATCCTCACCGCAGTATCAAACCCAGTATAGGAAAAATTAACCTTTGACAGCTTAACGCCTGGATTGTCACAAAAGGCTGAGACTGCCCAGGGATCAAAACGATCGTTCTTAAACCATAATAAGCTTGAGCTTTTGGGTTTCGTACCTCAACCAAACCTACGGCGAGACGATCGTTTCTAAGGATCGTGGATTAAATAAGAGGTAATTGTTCCCTTCAATCTGTAAGATAGG
>DALYGI010000335.1:0-4986 GCA_031971595.1 Prochlorotrichaceae cyanobacterium CTOTU29312 | reverse complement strand
GTGTTGAGTGTTGAGTGTTGAGTGTTGAGTGTTGAGTGTTGAGTGTTGAGTGTTGAGTTTTGAGTTTTTGAGTCTTGAGTTACGGGACAGACCATCCCTACCTAATTCAAAACTCAAAATTCAAAACTCTTCCCTATTCCCTATTCCTCCCTATTCCCCATTCCCTAACACACAACTAACCCACCCCTAACCCCTCCCCAGAGGGGAACTCAAAACTCAAAACTCAAAATTCAAAACTCTTCTATTCCCTATTCCCTATTCCCCATTCCCTACCCCCTACCCCCTCCCCCCTCCTATGCTGCCCTTCCTTCAGAACCCTCTCCGCTGTCCCTCCTTGTCTTTGGGAGTGATGACCTTTCTCCTCTGCTCATTGGGGTGGGTATCCAATGGCCAGGCCCAAACCCCCACGCCTAACCCATCCCCCACAACGATCGTTACCCCTGAAGAGGTGCAGCGCTTTGCGCGGGCCGGGCTGATGATTGAAAATGCCCGCCGCCAGTTAGAGCAGCAAATTGGTTTGGAGCGCATTAGGGGCCTATCCTGCACGGATATTAATGCTGCGGGTAATGTGGAGGCTGCGATTCGGGATGCCTGTAGGAAGTTCGATGATTTTGTCGCCGCGAATGAACTTCCCCAGGATCGTTTTAATTTAATTTACGGGCAGCATCAAACCGATCCCCTTTTAGCTCGCCGCATTCTCACGGAAATGACCCGCCTTTGCTTGGATACGGGGGATAGTTTAGCCCCAACATTTTGCCAAGATACGATCCGCCCGGAAATGACTCGCCGCTGTACCAGTAACCCGGAAATTGCGCCCCCTGAACTCTGCGATCGTCTTCGCCAACCCACACCATAGCTCACCCTAGATGTTAAAAATCATAACGATCGCTAGCTTAGGTTTCCCGATCGACGTAAGTTTTAATGTAGGTCAGAAATTCCCTATGGAAATGGCACTAACTCCCCCTTTCCTAGCGAAATTCTGAAGTAAGGGATAGATCTTGCCTTGTTCCTTTTTATTTTGAATAATTTGAACTATTTTCCGGCGATCAGATCTCTACCCTGTACCTTTAACCCTTTTCCCGTAGGGCTTTGCGCGTTATGGGGTGAACAGGAATTCATCCCGAAATATGGATGACTGTGGGGGATTACGCCACACTTTTCTGTCTACTGCTGTCTGCAATGGGTTGCCCCTCGTCGTTATATTCTTGTTAGGAATGGATGATTTTAAGATTGATTTAAGATTTCTGGTCTCCCCCTGAAAGGGCTATTTCCTTTGAGAATTAAAGCCCTAAAAAAGCCCTAAACTTAAGATTTTATTAACACTAAATCTTGAGTGATACCGAATCCCTCTTCATGCCGCTTCAGTTTTGGATTGGTGAGGGATCTGTTTTGGATTCATAGATTGTTAAGGAGCTTGATTATGTCGGACAAAGTTGATACCGCCCCCACAGCCGCCCCTGGCATCCGAAATGTGGCGATCGTGGGGCCCTATGGCAGTGGCAAAACGACCTTACTGGAAAGCCTGCTGTTTGTGTCAGGAGCCATCGGTCGGAAAGGCCAGGTGAAGGAAGGCAATACGGTGGGGGATAGTACCCCGGAAGCCCGCGATCGTCAGATGACCGTAGAAGTGAGTGCGGCCCAGTTGGAGTATCAGGGGTTGCGCTTTAATTTTATTGACTGTCCGGGTTCGGTGGAGTTTAGTGCAGAAACCTGGTCGGCGTTGGTGGGGGTTGATGCGGCGATCGTGGTGTGTGAACCGGATCTGAGCCGTGTGCTGACCCTTTCCCCCATCTTTCGGTTTTTAGATGATTGGAATATTCCCCATTTGGTGTGGATTAATAAGATGGATCGGGATCGGGAAGTGGCCTTCCTGGATGTGCTCCACACCCTCAAAACCGTGTCCAGTCGTCCCCTGGTGCCCCATCAGTACCCCATTCGCCAGAGGGATGCGATCGTTGGCTTTATTGATTTAGTGACGGAGCAGGCCTATCACTACCATGCGGGTGCCCCGGCGGATCCTGTGCCCTTCCCGGAAGCGTTAGCCGCTGAAGAACACGCGGCCCGGGCAGAATTGTTAGAAGTGCTGGCGGACTTTGATGATCATCTGCTGGAAGAACTGATGGAAGAGATTGAGCCGCCCCAAACGGAAATTGAGAAAGATTTGAAATGGGAGTTAGGGGCCGATTTAATTGTGCCTGCTTTTATGGGAGTGGCGACGGAGGATTTTGGGGTACGTCACCTCTTGGATGCCTTGGTGCGGGAAGCCCCCGAACCCCAGGCGATCGCGGAGCAGCGCTTACCCAAGGGTACAAAACTGGCAGCGGATACCCTGGTGGCTCAGGTGCTAAAAACCTATGTGTTGCCCCAGGCGGGTAAGCTCTCCCTGTTGCGGATTTGGCAAGGGCAACTGACGGAAGGGGTACTGCTCAACGGGAGTCGCTCCGGTGGACTCTATCACCTCATGGGGAGCCAGACCGTGCCCCTTCAGACCGCTGAAGCGGGGGATATTGTGGCGGTAAGTCGCCTAGAGGGAATTAATACGGGGGATACGGTGATGCTGGTGGGCAAACCCGAAGAGGTGACGATCGCCCTGCCCCGTGTGGATGTCCCCGTGCCGGTCTATGCCCTGGCCATTGCTCCCGAACGGCGCAACGACGAAGTAAAACTCAGTGCGGCCCTCAATAAATTATTAGAAGAAGATCCCTCCCTGCGCTGGGAACAACACGGAGACACCCAGGAAGTGATTCTTTGGGGTCAAGGGGAAATTCACCTCTTGGTCAGCCTCGATCGGCTGCGGCGCAAGTACAATCTGCCCATGACCACCCAACAGCCCCAGGTGCCCTACCGGGAGACCATTCGCAAATCGAAGAACAATATTCACGGACGCTACAAACACCAAACCGGCGGTCATGGTCAATTTGGGGATGTGTACTTAGACATTCAACCCCTGGATCGGGGGTCTGGGTTTACCTTCCAGGAAACGATCGTGGGGGGTGTGGTGCCTCGGCAATATATTCCAGGGGTAGAAGCAGGGGTGCGGGAATTCCTGAAACAGGGGCCGCTGGGTTTCCCCGTGGTGGATGTATCCGTGACCCTCACCAATGGCTCTTACCACGCTGTAGACAGTTCCGAACAGGCCTTCCGTCAAGCGGCCCGCATTGCCATGCAATCAGGGTTACAAGCCTGTGACCCCGTGTTATTAGAGCCCATTCTCTCCGTGGAGATTTCCGTCCCCACAGAATTTACCTCCAACGTCTTACGCCTGATCAGCGGGCGGCGGGGGCAGATTTTGGGCTACGATGCCAAAGCCAACTGGACAAGCTGGGATGTGGTGTCTGCCTACTTACCCCAAGCGGAAATGCAGGATCTGATCATTGAATTACGATCGTTAACCCAAGGGGTGGGCTTCTTTAATGCCAACTACGATCACCTGCAAGAAGTGGTGGGTCGAGAAGCGGATCGGCTTTTGGTGAAGTAACCTTCAGCATTAGTCTTTAGGACTGGGGATCTGGGTGTCATACTCATCAGATCCCTGGTTTCTGTGGGTTGCGTTGGGAAATTATGGGTCTATACCGAAGAAGAAGCCAGAGATCAAAACGATCGCCTCCACATTTATACTGATTGATGACGCGCCCTAGGGTATATCCCCTCTCGCCACTATTACAGCCCGTCATTATTACAGAACGATCGTAAAATAGAATCCATACCGTTACGATCGATCGCTCACCTACGCATTCCCTATGAGAAACAGGCTTTCGACCTTGCTCTGGGCTATTTTGGCAGGCACAATTCTGAGCAGTTGCACTTCCGCTTTCGACTCAGGCTATACCCGAATTACCGAGGCCACCCTTACCCCCGATCTGGCCCAATTTCCTTACCCCAATCAGACCCTATTTTGACAGTTAGCGGTCAGATTCAATCCTTTAACCAGGGAAATACCTTTGTTATGGATCGGCAGATGATTGAAGCGGTTGGCATTGTAGAAAGTACGGTGCTGGATCCCTTTGAAAACGTGGACTATCGATTTAGGGGGGTGTTGATGCGGGATCTTTTAAACCTATGGAAAGTTGATCCCCAGGCCACCATTTTAGATTTAAAGGCTTTAGATGGCTATCGCATTGAAATTCCCATCCAAATTTTTAAGGACTATCCTGTTCTTTTTGCCCTCCAAGAAAATGACCAATATCTGCAATTAAACTATCGAGGGCCTGCTATGCTAGTATTCCCCTACCAAACCCATCAGTTGCCACAAGACTACACAGAACAATATTGGATCTGGCAAATTCAATCCATTCTGGTTCGATAGTCGGTCATGTCCTGAACCTCAGGGTTAACTCAAATATCCATGTGGATCTTCCAGACCCTATCCCATTGCTTTATTCAATTTCGTCAGAAAGCGAGTCAAAGCCTAATCTCTCGCAAAGGTCTATTCCTATCGGGAACGATCGTTCTTGGCTTATTGTCTATTATTCTTTCTATCAGTTTTAATCTTATTCAAAAAATATCAGAACAGGATACCTTAACAACCCTAGGGATTTTAAGATCAACCCGTGCCTTTGACAACATCAACGTAGAAATTTTACATTTAATCATCTTCTTAAATTCTAACGATCGCCATAATGCTGATCTGCTAGGAGAGCAGTTAAACATTTTAGATAGTCGTTTTAGGGTTTTAGTACGACAACAATCCTTAAACAGCTTACCCCCCAATCTGCGGCAGAGGGCAGTCTTACTGATTGAAGACTGGAATGAGTTACTACCCGCAATTCAAAGCTTGAAGACTGAAAGCTTAAAAGCTCGAAACACTGAACAAATTAACTTGATTGTGCAAAGACTCAACCACATCCATACTGATCTGACAGACTTAATTCTACAAAATCAGAATTTACGATTCCAACAATATGAAATCATTAGTCGGGATCGTCAAAGCATGGTTAGCCTTTTTACAGAGGTGTTTTTACTATTTTTAATCATTATAGGAATTAT
>DALYGI010000334.1:2186-5007 GCA_031971595.1 Prochlorotrichaceae cyanobacterium CTOTU29312 | reverse complement strand
ATGGGTCGAGACAACCATCAATTCAACCATCAATTTTAGAGAGGGCCGCATGGGGTTTGAGTGGTTAGCAATTGGGATGTTCGTGGGGTTTTTCTTCATCCTCATGAGCGGTTACCCCGTCGCCTTTGCCTTTGCGGGGACGGGTCTTCTCTTTGGGGGATTGGGGTGGCTCCTAGGGGATTTTGATCCCAATCGCTTACTGCTGCTGCCTAATCATTGGTTCGGCACCATGTCCAATTTCACCCTCCTGGCCATCCCCTCCTTTGTCTTTCTGGGAGCCATTTTAGAAAAATCTGGTCTGGCGGAAGAACTTCTGGAAACGATCGGGCTTTTACTGGGGTCCCTGCGGGGAGGTTTAGCCTTAGCGGTGATTGTGGTGGGGACTTTGTTAGCGGCAACTACGGGGGTCGTGGCGGCCACGGTGATTATTATGGGGATGTTTTCCCTGCCCTTGATGTTGCGCTATGGCTACGATACGCGCCTGGCAACAGGGGTGATTGTGGCCTCAGGCACCCTGGCCCAACTCATTCCCCCTAGCCTGGTCTTGTTGGTACTCAGTGACCAACTGGGTATCCCGGTGGGGGATCTGTTTGTGGGGGCGCTGATTCCGGGGTTAATGCTATCGGGATGTTATGCCCTCTATGTGCTGGTGTTGGGATTCTTTCGCCCTGACCTGGCCCCCGCCATGCCCCCTTCCACCTTAACCAGCGGGGAATTGTTCCAACGATCGCTTCGGGCCATTGTGCCCCCCGTAATTTTAATCTTTGCCGTGCTGGGCAGTATTTTCTTTGGCCTAGCCACCCCCACGGAAGCAGGCTGCGTCGGAGCGATCGGCGCTTGTATCCTAGCCGCCTTTAACCGCCGTTTAAGTTGGTCTTTAATTGAAGAAGCCGCCCACGCCACCGCCGTTGTCTCCGTGGTGGTGATTATGATTCTCTTCTGCTCCGCCTTCTTCTCGATCGTCTTTGATGCCTTGGGGGGCAAAACCCTGATTACCAACCTCCTAGTGGCCTTACCTGGCGGCAAGCTGGCCTTCCTGATCGTTAGCAATATCATCGTCTTTCTGCTAGGGGCCTTCCTGGAATTTATCGAAATTTGCTTTATTGCCATGCCCCTACTAGCCCCCGCCGCCCAAGCCCTAGGCCTTGACCTGGTTTGGTTTGGGGTCATTATGGCCATTAACCTCCAAACCGCCTTTATTTCCCCCCCCGTGGGGTTTTCCCTGTTTTACCTTCAGAGCGTGGTACCTCCCGGCGTTCGCACCAGCGACATTCACCGCAGCGCCCTTCCCTTCATGGCTCTCCAAGGTCTAGTGTTGGTACTGGTGATCATCTTTCCCGCCACTGTGCTGTGGTTAGTCAACCTAGCCGCCTAGCCGCCTAGTCACCTAGTCACAAAAACTCTTTTCAGAAAAATGATATACAATGGCCGTGGTCGCTGATCCACCGGAATGACAGGAAGCGGACATAGAGACCACTCCATCGTTTGGGAAGGCCACTTTAGGCACTCTCAAAACACGTACTCTAAAAACACTAGAAAACCGTATTCATTTGACCGTGGGTAGGAGTCTTCCGGGCATAACTACTTCCTGGCATAACTACATTGGGATCCTGACGCATGATTATTTCTCGTAATAACCTGATTATCGGCTCCACCGCAGTTTTAGTCGCTGCCGTCACCATCACGGGAGCCGGTATCCATTGGTCTAGGAGCCAAGCTTTTTTTCAGGAAAGTCCCAAGGAATTAGTGGATGAGGTGTGGCAAGTCATTGAGCATACCTATGTGGATGCCACCTTTAACCAAGTGGATTGGAAAGCCGTCCGTACTGAATATCTCGATCGTCCCTACACCAGTCAGGAAGAGGCCTACACCGCCATTAAGGAAATGCTAGGGAAACTGGAAGATCCCTATACCCGCTTCATGACCCCCGAAGAATTCCGCAATATGCAGATTGATACCTCCGGTGAATTGACCGGCGTGGGGATTCAACTTAGCCAAGACGAGGAAACGAAGGAATTGGTGGTGGTGTCTCCCATTGAAGATACCCCCGCATTTAAGGCCGGGGTGCAGTCTAGGGATGTGATTCTCAAAATTGACGGAGCCAGCACCGAAGGCATGGACGTGAATGATGCGGTACAACTGATCCGCGGCCCCGTGGGTACGGAAGTGAACCTCACCATTCGGCGGGATGAAAAGGTTTTAGAATTTACCCTCACCCGCGATCGGATTGAAATCCATTCCGTGCGTTACGAATATCGCCAAGAAGGGGCTACCCCCATTGGCTATGTACGGCTCACCCAGTTTAGTGCCAATGCGGCCCCGGAAATGCAAGATGCCCTCCAGGAGCTAGAGCAGCAAAATGTGGCGGGCTATATTCTCGATTTACGATCGAATCCGGGGGGACTTCTCAAAGCCAGTATTGACATTGCTCGGATGTGGATGGGCAACGGAACGATCGTTTCCACGGTGAACCGGCGCGGCATTGTTCACGAAGAAGCAGCTAACGCCCATTCCCTCACGGCTAAACCCCTGGTGGTGTTGGTGGATGGTGGTTCTGCCAGTGCCAGCGAAATCCTCTCAGGAGCCTTACAGGATAACCATCGCGCCACCCTCGTGGGAACTCAAACCTTTGGCAAGGGCTTAGTGCAATCCGTCAATCGCCTAGGGGATGGTTCTGGCTTAGCCGTAACGATCGCTAAGTACCTCACCCCCAGCGGTCGGGATATTAATAAGCTAGGGATTGAGCCGGACATTATTGTAGACCTCACGGAAGCGCAGCAAGAGGAACTGGGCAACAATCGAGACCTGATCGGCACGGTTG
>DALYGI010000334.1:0-2086 GCA_031971595.1 Prochlorotrichaceae cyanobacterium CTOTU29312 | reverse complement strand
GAGAAAAGAATTGAGAATTAGGAATGGGGATCTGGGCACTTAAGTTGCACCGTCCGTGAGTTGGGGATGGGGGAGAAAGGTTTTGATCTGGCTCCCCGTCACCTTTTTGTGAGAGATCTTTCCGGTTTTCTAAATGCTGGATAAGCGTTGACGATCGCCTGCTTCTAGGATTTGATGGATTTCCTGAAGTAGGGCTGGAATTTTAAGAGCGTGGGGGCTTTGTTGCAAACAGGTGGTCAAATCTAATTTATCAAGATCGTAGGCTTTTTTACCGGGGAACCAGTGACCGCCATTGCCTAATAGGTTATAACGAGCTTGGCCAAATTCCACTAAGTCATAGGCTTTGACCAGGTTATAGAGCCAGAGCATAATGGGAATATTTAATCCGCCTGGTGTTTCCGATGGCTTGGGTAATCCTTCTGACCAGGTGCAGTACCAATCTTTTCCTAGGGCTTCGATCGCTGCGGTTTCTAAGCGGTGCAAAATTGGTACTAGGTGGGTTTGGGCCTCTGCTAGGAGGGGTAAGGTCTTTAAATGTTCTTCAAAATCCGTTGGGCGGGATGCCCCAATACTGAGGGTATGCACCTGGGGATGACTAAGACAAAATAAATCATTAAACACGATCGGACTGAGGGGAGAACACAGTTTTACTAATTTCTCTGACGGGTTGTACAAATGTCCCCCCTTATCGGAAGGGCTAATAATAAAAACCCCCATATCCTGTCGAGTTGCCGCTTCGATCGCTGGCCAATTGTTTTGAAAAATGTAATACCAATGGAGATTAACATAATCAAATGCTCCGGTATTAATAGTGTCAACAATAACATCCGTAGGGCCATGGGTCGAAAAGCCAATAAACCGAACTTTTCCGTCCTTTTGCAACTGCCGAGCCACATCTAAACAGCCCCCCGGACGCACACACCACTCTAGAATTTCCGGGGTATTAATGCCATGTAACCCTAATAAATCCACATATTTTAAGCCCAGAAAATCAAAAGACTGATCAAAGGTTTTACGGAATTCAGCCGGATCTTCCGAAGGTACTACCTTCGTTTGCACAATTAAATCCTGACGGGGAAATCGGGGTAAAACCCGACCCAATTGCAACTCAGAACTGCCATAACCCCGTGCCGTTTCAATGTGATTAATCCCCAAAGCAACCGCTTGATGAACCGTATATTCTAAATTCCGTTGCTTGTTCGGATCCACCTCCGCCGCGCTAATGGTTTGCCAAGATTGTTGGTAGCGCATTCCACCGCAGGAAAACACGGGCATTTGTAGCTCAGTCCGTCCAAAGCGTCGATATTGCATAACGTACAAGTCCCAAAATAAGGTGTAGGTAAGGGATGCTTTAGGCAATTATAAAGCGATCGTCCCTCCAACACACTTGCTCAGCCCAAACCCACCCCTAGCCCCTCCCAGGAGGGGAACCAGCCCGGAAATTCAAAGCTGTTCCCTACTCCAATCAGACCCACCCCTAACCCCTCCCAGGAGGGGAACCAAACCGGAAATTCAAAGCTGTTCCTACTCCAATCAGACCCACCCCTAGCCCCTCCCAGGAGGGGAACCAAACCGGAAATTCAAAGCTGTTCCCTATTCCCTATTCCCTATCCCCTATTCCCCATTCCCCACCTACCCTTTACATAAGTTAGTTTTTCTTAGCATTTTTCTAAAGGCTTTCTAAAAATCCATGGGGTTTAGCAGAGAGATCTGCCAGGATGAACTGGCATCAATGGTTAACGATCGTGGCGAGTCGAGTAGGACAGGACAATTTTGGTATGAAGAAATATCCCAAGGCCTGGGTTCAGGAATGGTGTGATCTCAATGGCTGGACAGAATTATTTGTAGAGCGCTATCACTACTGGGCGTTTCCCCCCGGAGCGGTTATGCCCCAGCCCATTCCCCTTAAAATTTTAGAATCGATCCGCAATGCCAAAGGGCTCCCCCCCTCAGAACGATCGTCCTATATCCTCTGTTTTGTGGGTACGGCTCTGGCGATGGGAATGAGTTATGGTTGGGATTGCCCCCTCCCCTTAGTGGCAGCGTTTACCCTCACGGCGATCGTTGTGGCCTATTGGGAAGAGGA
>DALYGI010000333.1:0-5018 GCA_031971595.1 Prochlorotrichaceae cyanobacterium CTOTU29312 | reverse complement strand
ATAAGGCAGGGGGAGTTTCTTGATCTCTTTGTGTCCCGCTTTAAGTTGATACCCAAATTCATCTAGTGACTGTTGCTGCTGTAGAGCAGATTGTTCAAGATGATAATAAATTTGGTCAGGAATCGTCAAAGTTATTTGCATGAACAAGCTCCTTGGTAATTGGAATTCACCAGTACACAGGTCGGACTGCGTTTAATCCTCCTGCACCATAAAATTTTAGCATCCCCTCCCCTAACTAGAATTTCAGGCGATCGGCTTGGCTGAACGATCGTTAGTTCTCAGGGTAATCCAGGAGGACTGGCTGTATCTATTTTTCTGATATGATGCCAGCAATTCTCATTATAGAAATTAGCGTAGAGGTAATCCCCCCGTGGTTGCCCCAATCTATCCTAATCCCGATCGCTAAATGAGATTTATACCGTCACGCGGCACTCCCCGCTGGGCAGAACTCTGGGGCGAGGGCTGATCCAGGAGCGGATCCGTCCCTGCAAAAAAGCTTCACTATCGCTTTTGTAAAGTTCTGGTACAAAACCTAAAGCATTATTTCGACACCTATATTGTTATATCTGTTGCACTTCAACGGCCAATTTTTCGCTATGCTAAACGGAATCGTAAAAATCTAAAGAAAAAATGAAGCGAGGTTGTTATGCCCCCTTCTCTCCTCCGCCAAGTGTGGACTCGTGTGGAAAACACCCAAACCAACTTGCTACTCAGTCTAGATGATGCCAGTTTGGCCCAGCACTTGGTTGGCTCCCTCCAGGCAGACTATTGTATTGAAACCCAGGATGCACCGCTCATTCAAAATTACATTCACGCAAAACTGCCCCTGATTCGAGATTTAGCTCAGTCTCGTGGATATTAGGGCGTTCCGGTCTTAAGAGGCCTTCAGGGTTGGGACGGGGGGCAGGGGCTCCAGCCTGAGGGGAACCATATTTTCTAAATTCGCTTTACTAAAGTCCGCTTGCTCCAGAAGCGCGGGGCGAATTTCCACAAAGGCTAATTTAGCGCCATCCAGTTTTGCCCCCTTCAAATGGGTGCCCAGAACGATCGCTTTGGATAAATTGGCGTTAGACAGATTAGACTCTTCCAGGTTTGCACCGCTGAAATCCACCGCTGCGAGGTTGGTGTGTTGAAACTGGGTGCGATGACATTCTGCCAAGGCCAAGTTTGCGCCCTGTAGGTTGCTGTGCCTCAGATCCGCGCCGGTAATATACGCCCCAAATAAATTGACCCCTTCCAGATTGCCTTTTTGCAATAACACTCGGCGTAAATCCGAGCCAAAGAGGTTCGAGTGACAGAGGATAATCTCCGTTAAATCTGCCCCGTAGAAATTCGCGCCCAGTAAATTACACTGGCTGACATTGGCTTTGGCCAAAGTAGCACCCCGAAACAGGGCATGGCGGAAGGAGCAGCCCACAAACGTGGCACGGGCTAAGTTGGTTTGGCTAAAATTAATGCGATTTAAAGTTTGTTGCCTCAAATCCAGACCTGTTAAGTCAGGATAAACATTGGGTTCGGCTTGCCGCCAGGCATTCCAATGATTGACTCCCTTGGCAAGATGGGCGAGATGTTCGGGATGACTCATAATTAACCCCAGATTGAATCCCAGAAAACGGGACGATGTTGATCCCTTCTACAGAAATTCCCCTTGAAATCAGGAACTTGAATGGTTTCTCCTACCCTTTCTCACATCTGGATTTACCCGATTAAGTCCCTCGATCCGGTTGCCCTCGATCGGGTAGGCATTACGGCGGCTGGATCCCTCCAAAACGATCGTCGCTGGGCCATAGTCAATGCCCAAGGCCAATGGATCAACGGCAAACGGGATCCCCGGATTCACCATTTGCGGGCTCACTTCACCCTAGAGGCGGAAACGATCGTAGCGGTTACCCTCCACGGCCCAGAACATCCCCCGGCCACCTTTAATATGGACAGGAATATGGACGGGAATCAGCAGGAACAGGGACACAACGATCGCCGAGAGCTAGAGAAATGGCTGAGCCATTATTTTCAAGAACCGGTTTTCCTGCGGGAAAATCAAGACCAGGGATTTCCCGACGATTCAAAAGCCTCCGGCCCCACGATCGTTTCAGAAGCAACCCTAGAGACCGTCAGCCAGTGGTTTCCGGGCATGACCCTGGCCGAAACCCGCCTGCGCTTCCGAGCCAACTTAGAATTGAGCGCCGTTCCGCCCTTCTGGGAAGATCAACTCTTTGGCATCAAAGGCAACGATCGACCCTTTAGCCTGGGTTCCGTGACCTTTTTGGGGGTAAATCCCTGTTTACGGTGTGTTGTCCCCACCCGCAATCCCCACTCAGGAGCCGTATCGCCCCAATTTGTGTCCCACTTTATTGAACAACGCCGGAAGCACCTCCCCCCGTGGGTTGAAGATCCGACCCATTTTGAAAATCCCTATCGACTGACCGTAAATACTCGGATTGCGGAGCAGTCCAAGGGACACTGCTTAAGTCTGGGAGATCCCCTTAGGTTTTAGACTTTTAGACTGGTTTTTTAGACTGGTTATTTAGACTATTTATATAGAGTAGCCCTAGGGTAGCCGGAGAGCAGTTATCGAATTTTATAGTACACCTGAGCTAGTTCCGGTTATAAAACTGGCATAGCAATGATTAAAAAAAACAATCATACCCCTGGGAATTATTTAAAAAAACAAAAGAAACGCAGGGGATCCCGGAAAACCCTAAGTCTTGTAAGATAGGCGTTTAGACTTTTTGATTAGAATTCCTAATCTTTTTTATAAGGACTAATGAAGTGGAATAGGCTGATTTTCGGCTTTGGAGAATCGTGCTAGGGTGATCTCGTACCGTAAAGGATAAGGTCAATGACACCCTAGGTGCGGGCCGTTGCTACGTCCTAACCGGAATTAGACATCTGGAAACCATGACCATGCCCACGGGGGGATGGGTTCACCGGAACTAAGACGGTCAAGGCTAGGGGCGGTAGATGGTTGGTACAACGAGTGGGAGCCCAGGGAGTGCGGTCTAGATTAAATTCTGGATTTGATCTTAAAATTTGATCTTGACTTGAAACTCAACTGATGGCCATCCCAGGGTTTAGGGGTACCTCGTGTCAGGTTGCCTTTTTGTGCCTCCCGGAAGCACCCTTTTTCAAAGCGTCTATGAACCAAACACGATGGAGCAGCCTCAGCGCTGCTATAGTTATCTCCGCCCTCAGTCTCATGCCGGCCAGCAAGGCAAAAGACGTTCAGGTGCTCTTCCCAGGCTCTACTCAGGATCAGTCTTCTACGGAGTCACCGCCCTTAGAAACGTCCTTGAACACCGGGGAAGCCGGGGAAACCGGGCGCAAACTAGCATCCCCTGAGTCCGATGTAGTTTCCCCCAGTCACTCTACCGAAGAATCCAGCGACCAATCCACCGTTAAGGTGGGGGTTGTTCAGTCTCAGTCCTCTCATGAGGGAGAAGAAAATCTAGTGGCTCGTGTGGTTCCCCACGAGTACAACCAGCAAAGTGCTGCTACCCTTTATGTCCGTAACATTCCGGTTTTAACCTTTCTCGATCGTGCCGGATCCCCCATCTATCCCGATGGAATCGTCCAGACCCCAGATCCTGTTGCCAACGCCGTTCCAGAGGTTGGGCAACAAATCAAATCCCTGAACAATCGCAAAGCAGCCAGTTCTGCTTCCCCTGGTTTAGAGTCTCAGGAGCATGAAAGCGATCCAAGCTGGCAAGCTACCCGCGTAGCTGCTACCATCAACGACCTGGCCCGTCAAGACTCCGATCAAGAAATTACAGCCCGTTGGGATACCGATCGTTCTGGGTACGTGATCACCCAAGGGGATACAGAAATTGTCACGGTGACCCCCTATAGTATCCTGCCGGATACCACCGAAAATTGGGAAGAAGATGCCCTCCAAGTGACCAATCGCCTGCGGCGCTTACTACATCAAGATCAGCCCCTACGACAACTTCCCAATTCCAGAATCCCCTCCACCCCTCTGGATGTGCCCGTTGCATCCTCCAGATCTCTGAATGGTTGGGCTTCCTGGTATGGCCCCGGATTCCACGGTGCCTATAGTGCAAACGGGGAAGTTTTTAACTCCCAGTCTATGACCGCCGCCCATTTAACCCTGCCCTTTGGCACCCAGGTACGGGTTACCAATCTTGATAATGGCCGCTCAGTAGTGGTACGCATCAACGATCGGGGGCCCTATATTGCCGGGAGAATTTTAGATGTGTCTGAAGCGGCAGCCTCTGCCTTAGGGATGATTAGTAGTGGCGTTGCCCCCGTTCGGGTCGAGGTGCTGCAATCCCGGTAACCTAGTAGTTCTAGCTCTCGACAACTCTAATATCTAGGCCAAATCACCAAGATACCCTGGAGCCTCTCTAGGGTATCCTCCCCTTAGCTGCCGTGGTACAATAGCGATCGTTGCCCAGCTACAGGAACAAAATGCGACGCTTTTTAGACTACCGTTTTGCTGCTCTGCTCAGCTTTATTGTTAGTGTGTGGCTCTGGGGGTGGACTTGTCCCGCCTTAGCCGTTAGCCCCGCAGAAGGGATTGATTCCGATCTCAATCTCAACCTCGAAACCAAAGATTTTTCCGGTCAAGTTTTACTCGATCGTCGCTTCACCAAATTGGAACTAGGGGGAGCTAATTTTGAGAACGCCGATCTGCGAGGAACCGTTTTTAATAGTACAGACCTAACCGGAGCCAACCTGCACGGCATCAACTTTGAAAACGGTATGGCGTACCATGCCATTTTGCGGGAAGCGGATCTATCCGATGCAATTTTAGTCAATACTTTCCTCCTCCAATCTCGCTTTGATAATGCGAACGTGACTAACGCCGATTTCAAAGACGCGGTTTTAGATTTACAGGAGAAATTAAAACTCTGTAAAACCGCATCAGGACAAAATCCGGTGACTGGTCGGGATACCCGGAAAACATTAGGCTGCTCTTAGGGAACGCGGAAGTTGCGTTGAAGAGGGACGATCGTTTGTGCTGCGTCAACTCAATCGGCGGGTGGGAACGATCGCTCCTG
>DALYGI010000332.1:0-5031 GCA_031971595.1 Prochlorotrichaceae cyanobacterium CTOTU29312 | reverse complement strand
CAATATCCCAGTCTGGCCTCGCTTCTAATCTTCATTCTAACGAAAAACCAATGCCTGTTGATTCTCACTTCAGTCACTTACTTATCATTGAAGATGACAAAGGCCGTCGGGAGTTTGTTCTCGATGCGGAAACCTATAGTATTGGGCGAGATCCCCAGCGCGACCTGCGTTTAATCTCTCAATTTGTCTCCCGCCACCATGCAACGCTGGTGAAAAGAGTACAGCCAGATAGTAGTTTTAGATATGAAATTGTAGACGGAACGTTGACTGGCAAAGCGAGTGCAAATGGGTTGCTGATTAACGGTCGTAAAGCGGCCTCTCATTACTTACAAAATGAGGATGAGGTGGTCTTTGGCCCGAAAGTACGAGCCGTTTACTATCAACTCAGCCGAGATGCGATCGTGACCAGTCCGCCGGATGAATTTGATATTACTTTAATTAGCCCCAATATGTTAGGAGAAGGGGGGGATGATCTGCTGGACGATGACTACAATGAACTGATCTAAAGCTATCTGAAACTATCCTGCCCCACTCAGAAGATAACCCACGATGGATACTTAAAGATCATGGATACTTGGGGGTATACCCTTCTTTCTGCCAGCTATCCCCTTCAGCAATTTCTGATGCGACGCTTAACCCCTCAGGGGGCGGTAGCTCTGGCAGCGCTGTTGATTGCGGCGGCGGCGGGGGTGGATACTCGCCAAACCCTCTCTTACCAAATTTTTGCCCTGCTGCTGGGACTATTTGCGGTGGGGCTTCTTTTTGTGTGGCGCTTTTCCTGTCCCCTCAAGGTGGAGCGCCTCTTGCCTCGCTTTGGGACGGTGGGTCAAACTACCCAGTATCGTATCCTCGTTGATAACCAGAGTTTGCGTCCATTGGCGGGTCTGCAATTATTTGAAGTCTTTGCCGATCCCCGTCCCTCGTTTCAGGAATTACAGATTGCGATCGAGGAAGCGGATCCCACCCGGAAGTTGCCCTTTTTGCGCCGTTTGGTGACCAGTACGATCGGCCAGGTGGGGCCAGAACAATGGCAAAAATTAATCGCTCGCAAACAAGCGGTCAAGGTGCGGGTACTCCGTTTTCCCCCCATCCCCCCCAAGGGCCGAGCGGAGGTGGTGGTGGAGCTAACCCCGCTTTATCGGGGCCGGGTTCAGTTCAAAGGGGTGATGATTGGTCGGCCCGATCCCTTTGGGTTGCTCAATGCCTGCCGATTTTTGCCCCTCCCCCAAACCCTGTGGTTATTGCCGGAGCGTTACCCCCTGCCCCCCCTTGCGCTAGAGGGATTCCGGCGTTATCAGTCTGGAGGGGTGAGTCTGGCTTCGACGGTGGGGGATACGGAGGAGTTTCGATCGTTGCGGGACTACCGCCCTGGGGATCCTCTGCGTAAAATTCATTGGAAAAGTTGGGCCAAGGTGGACAAACCGATCGTCAAGGAAGAGCAGGATGAATTTTTTGTCCGTCATGCCTTAATTCTAGATACCTTTCAGCCCCAAACCTACAGTAATAAACTCGAAGCTGCTATCTCCATCGCCGCCTCTTTAGTGTGTAATTTTCATACGGAAGATGCCCTTTTAGATTTAATGTTTGTGGGCACGGAAGCCTATTGTTTTACCAGTGGTCGGAGCCTAGGACACATTGAACAAATGTTACAAATTCTCGCCTCGGTAACCACCTGTGTGAACCAGTCTTTTGACTATTTAACCCCGGTCGTTTTAAGTCGATCGCACCTGTTGAGTGGTTGTATTTGTGTCTTTTTAACGTGGGATTCTGCCCGATCGGAGTTGGTAAAATATCTTCAAGCCTTGCAGTTTCCCTTAAGGGTGTTTATTCTCCAAGACGATCGGATGCCTGTGAACGTGGAAGATTTTCCTTTAAAAACGGAATCGAGCCTGATTCAACTGATCAACCTCGATCGTTTAGGGGAGAGTTTAGCAGGAGCTTTTGGGGGATAAGCTAACCGATCGCCTTTACTGGAGTTGCATCAAGGCCTCATTAACATGCGCTAGATCAAATGCATTGGGATCGAATTCGTCATCTATCCATTCCAAATAGTTTTCATATTCAGGATGTTGCGGGTCGTTGATGACCTTCAAAAACTCAGCATATCCCCACACACCCCCTATATCTTCAGGTGGACAAGCCCTCATCCCTTTGATACAGATGGGATACTTCACTCCGGGTTCAGCTTGTCCAATTTTCTCCACTAGAATCTCGTGCTCCCAGCTATCACCAAAATCATACTCATACATAAATTTTTGCTTTTCATAGGTTGCAATTTTGGATAGCTTCACCCGATTGGAGTCTTTATAATCCAAGCTGTTCCAGTCGTCATCAGGGTAGGGGCAGGAATAGTAAATATCACCAATGATAAAATGATGTAGATGAGTGTCCGTCCATCCCATAGCAGCTTGGATGACTTCATGCAATTGATGCAGCGTGAAATTTCCTGGCGTAAGCACTCTTCGCCAGATTGGCGGTCTAAAGTTACGCAGGCTAATCTTGAGTTGATAAATCAGGCTAGATGCTTTGGTCGGCATAAAATACTTCCTTACAATACTTCCTTCTTTCCATGAGCCAATCAATGGCTAAATTGGGCAACGATCGTTTTTGAGTTTCTCCGTTTTCAGTTTACCACTAAAAATGATTTTCTACAGGTAATCTTAGAGCAGAAAGGGAGTACCCCATTACTGAACTGATAGAGCGTATTCCGCATCAGAATCTGAAACTCGAATACGTTGTTCAAGACGAACAATATACGAAATAAACTCTATACTCTCACCGCTTTCAAGCTTGAATGCTCGAATTACATTGGTGATTGTATCCTTTTGTTCATCACTCAAATCATCAATAATCAAAAGAATTTGTAGAGATTTTTGAAAGGCTTCAGTCAGAACTCGATCGATCTCTCGTCCAATAAGTTGATCTGAAAGTTCTGGACGAATTTTCTTAATCCAACTTGAAACCTTGCTAATATAATCAGAGGTCATGTATATGTACTGTATGATCTTATCAACCCACGTTTTAATAGTCTGATCTCGAATCTGTTTATCCGTAACTATACTAAATGCAGATGCAAACCGCATGAGTTGAGGAATTACTTGCCCATTGAGATAATTAGACTTTTCCTGTGAACGAGTCCTATTCTCACCAAAGCATTCGTATTCAATTAGTGCAATTTTAA
The DNA here is from genome assembly GCA_031971595.1 of Prochlorotrichaceae cyanobacterium CTOTU29312. Lineage (GTDB taxonomy): Bacteria > Cyanobacteriota > Cyanobacteriia > Prochlorotrichales > Prochlorotrichaceae > JBEAPM01. The sequence goes on along the minus strand of DALYGI010000332.1, from coordinate 1,850 downwards.
AGGGCTGTTTTTCATATTCACTATAGACAATTAAAAGTGCATCAGGAATAGACCTAATGCCTTTGATCAGCCTTTCACCCCGTGCTTCAACGCCAGACGATAAAAATAAGCGATTCTCAGGAATCAGCAAGGATTGATTAGAGCTATATCGAGGAAATAGGTTGTAAAAATTTTCGTTTACTAGACTTTCAAGACCGCGAAGAGCATCTGTCTCATTTTTGAATGGAATTGTCTGAAACGTTCCCATAACATTAATTTTAGCTTCCGGGACTTCTATCAGCACTTGTGATAGTTCACTGGGATCAACTTCTAGCAGAGTATCTTCTTCTTCTTCCTTCTCTTCTGCATTTTCCTTAAGTAATCGAACGGGTTGCTCAACACGGTGTTTATCAAAAGCATCATGAAGTGCTAGGACAGCTTTTTCATCTTTGATAGCTTTAGCACCTTGTAAAAATTTCAGTGGCCAGTACTTTCCACCATAATCTACAAGAAACCGGATATCAAAGGGATTAGCATACTCAATATCAATAAGTTTATAAACTGATACATAACGATCTGAATCAGGCCAGGGCTGTTGATCTGTTGGTTCACCTAGTCTTGCCCGGAGTCCACAAAGAGTCTGCTTCTCGTGGTTAACGGCGAGAAAAATAATGTCATTTTTTTCTGCCCCTCGCGTACCGAAACCCACAACTGAATACTCGATACAAAGGTTGTAGTTATTAAGTGACTTTCCGCAGTGAAGAATGCGACAGGACATTACTCATACCAAATTAGAAGCACAACTCTGCTTAGGATCGTGAATTCAATAAACCGGAAAGTTCAGGATTAAACCACAAAGGCACAAAGAACACAAAGGCGTTCCTTCGGGGCTTCAGTGTCTTGGTCGTGAAATTCCAGGTTATAAAGTCCGCATTCCTTAGGATTCACTTTGAGATCTAATCAAATGGTACTCCAAGGGAAACGATCGTTTTAAACCTCATTAGTGCCCTATTCACAAGCCAGAATACCATCCCTGTCAGCGGGCCGAGAAAACCGCAAAATTTCTTAACCTGGGGATGGCATTAATACCCTCTAGATCGTCAAACTTTCCCACGTTCCCCCCTTCTGAAGCGATCGACTGAGGGCATTTAAGAGCCGGATTAACTCCACCGCGATCGTTCCGTTGGAAACCGTAGAAGGTTCATTGCGCTCCACACAATCTAAAAAATGGGAACAAACAGCGGCTAAGGGTTCATGGGTAGAAAAGGGCACACTCTCTTGGGCTAAACCACTGGGCACAAAGGGAAAGGCTGGGGAGGCTTCAAAGTGTCCCCGCTGCAACACCAAGGGATTAGGGGCTAACTCATCAAAAATTAATGTGCCCCGATCGCCTACGAGGGCTAAACGGCGCTGTTTATCTGGGTTGTGCCAACACCAGTGACATTGAAGGGTGAGTCCACTGCCATAGCGCAGGGTGGCCCACACTAAATCCGCTAGGGGAGTTTCTGCCTGGCCAGGGTTCGGTAGCCAGGTGTGGCCCTGAGCCTGCACCTGCTGGGGGACTTCCCCTAACCATTGCCCCAAAATGGCCAGATCATGGATCGCCAAATCCCAGAGGGCATCCACATCTAGGCGAACCGGCCCTAAATTGGTGCGGGTTGCATAGCCATAGCGCAGGGTTCCCAATTGGGCCACGGCTTGCTGGCCCGCCTGTACCGCCCCATGAAATAGATAGGTGTGATCGATTACTAATTGTCGGTTTTGCTGCTCTGCTAAACGGGTTAGGTGCTGAGCTTCGGCCACCGTTAGGGTTAGGGGTTTTTCTGCCAATACATGAAGCTGATTCAACAGGGCTGCCTCAACGATCGTCC
>DALYGI010000331.1:0-5035 GCA_031971595.1 Prochlorotrichaceae cyanobacterium CTOTU29312 | reverse complement strand
GAGGGGCAACGCCAAGCCGGTGCGCTGGGGCAAAAACAGCAAGCCCCCCAAAAAACTAAGCATGACGGCGGTACGGGGGGGATAGCGCCGAAACAGATAGAGAATGACTGGAAACCAGAGCAGGAGAACCAGTTGGGCTTGGGGGCTCATGGGGCGTTAGGCGTGGGGACGATCGCTCCGGTTAAGGGGCTTGCAGGGCTGCTTGTCGGGCTGTTTCTAGGGCGGTTTCCAATAGGGCTGTTTCCAATAGGGCGGTTTCCAATAAAGTGGTGGCATCGTCCCAGGTGTAGCGGCAGGCGGTCTGGTATGCGGCCTCCGATAGGGCTTGCCATTGCTCAAGGGGTTGGGTGCAGAGGGCCACAATGGCTGCGGCGATCGACTCTGGATCCTCCGCCGGAACGATCGTTCCCCCCCCTTGTCTCAGGAGTTCCGGGGCCGCCCCAGCGGGGGTGGCAATCACGGGAGTTCGGCAGGCCATGGCTTCTAACAGGGGTAATCCAAACCCTTCCACCCGACTGGTAAACAGCCACGCATCACAGCCTGCATAAATTTCTTTTAACGTGTTTTGCGGTGCTTTAAGCCGATAGCTAATCCCCGCCGGGAGGGGGAGATGGGTGGAAACCGGCTCCGAGCCAAAGGCCATCCCCTGGAGATGGGGTAAGGTTTGCTGCGCGAGTTGCCAGGCCTGAATGGCCAAATCCGTACCTTTCCACCCTTTGGTGGAGTACATAAACCCCACGGTGGGCAGGGTTTGCCGCGATCGGGGAGGGGCTGTAAACAAGTCCAGATCCACACTATTGGGAACGATCGAAACCTGGGAGTCTCCGTATTCCTCCGCCATCACCGTTTTAAGCCATTCCGCAATCACAATTTTATGGAGGGGCAGGCGATAGGTGGCCCTCACCCGATCCACGGGGAAGTAGGGGTGAATTTCATGGTGTTGGACAAAATAGACCTTAGCGCCCTTGCGGGGGGACAGGGCCGCGACCCACTCCGCCGTTCCCCACCAGGTGGCAATCACCACATCCCCATCCGGCACGTCCCCATCGTCCACAGGTCGGCAGGTTTCCAGCACCTTATGGGGCACTGCTAACCCGTCAAAATGGGATGGAGAGGGCTGCCCGGTAGACGTTTTGCCCCGTAGCCATTGGCGAAGACGTTGCTTGAGACCAGGCGGGGGCAAGGGTTGAGACACCACAAACACCTCATGCCCCCGTTGTTGGAGACGATCGGCATAAATAGCGACCACACGGATGCCCCCCGCTAAACCGGCATAGGGTAAAACGAAGGTGATTTTCATGATCTGAGTCCCCTCTAACCTCTAACCTCATAACCATTGTCTAACAATTGTCTAACCATTGTTGCAAAATGAGAGCAGCGGCTTTGCGATCGATTAGACCTCGGTTTTGGGATGGGGATACCCCTGCGGCTTGCATCAATTCCCGCGCTTCCAAAGAAGTACATTGTTCATTGACATAAACGATCGGTAACTTTAAGGCCTGTCCAAGCCGTTTGGCATAGCGTTGAATCTCCCGCGCTTGGGTTCCCAACGTACCATCAAAGAGGTAGGGCAATCCCACCACTAAAAGCTCTATCTGCCGTTCTTTAACGATCGCTTCCAGGGTGGCCACATCCGCCGCAAAAGACGATCGTTTGAGGGTCATCAATCCGGTAGCAATTAACCCTAAGCCATCACAACCGGCCACCCCAACCCGTTTGCGTCCAATATCTAACCCCAGTGCTGCCACCCGTTTACCCATAATTTTTGAGTTTTTACCTGCCTGTTTTAAGCCCCTATTTTAACGTTCTAAGTTTGGGAAACTTCCGACAGTTCTACCACCCGTCCAACAAAATCCTTCACTAAAAAATTCAAAGGCTTTTCTCGACGAATTTTATATTTTACCCCTCGGCTTTGGATCCGCAATAGCAATGCTTCGAGGCAATCCCGATCGAAACAAACATGGCGCTGACGATTTTTGGGGCCTAAACTTGCCCCAGAAATGACATGAAGTTGGGCATTTTTCTTCAGTTGATACCAAAACCCATCATTTTTAACGGTTTGCTGAGGGGGTGTACCACTGCCATAGCCCGTTGTGGATAAATACAATGGATCTAAGGTTCCCGCACTGAGGGTTTGTTCGTAATTATAATAATAGTGCAACGGCACATCCGCCGCTGGCAAATTGAGCAAGCCTTCATATAATTCCTGAGCCACTTTCAGATCGGAAACCATAACGGTATAGACCTTGGGCGCACTAGACAGAAATGCCCACATGGCCCCCGCATAGGCAATCAACAACATCACCATGATGCCCTGGGTCGAGAAGAGACCATCCAGAGGCAATAAAGAGCCACACAAAGGGCGCAGCCACAGCAAGGGGGTGGACATTAGTATAAAAGACGGCAGTATCAAAGGCGGCATAATAAACAACTTTGAAGGAATTGGAAAACGAGGAAATTAGAAAACGAGGAAGTTAGAAAACCAGGAAATCGGAAAACTAGCAAATTGGAAAACCAGAAAATTGGAAAACCAGGAAATTGGAAAACCAGGAACCAGGAAATTGGAAAACGATCGTTCAAGCCTATGGCCTATGGGTAATGCTCAATGCTCAAGCCTATCAAGCCTATGGGTAATACTGACGATCTTGACGGAAAAAACTAGAAATTTCAACCCCAGGTTAGACCCACCCCCCAACCCCCTCCCTAGAGGGGGAGTTTGTTCCGGTTCCCCTCCTAGAGAGGCTAACGGTGAGTTTGTTCCGGTTCCTCCTGGGAGGGGCTAGGGGTGGGTTGGCTCGTACTAAGAACAGGAGAGGCGCAATTGGGGGGCTGCTTGTAATAAACTGCGGGTGTAGGGATGTTGGGGATTCTCAAAAATCTCCTCCGTGTTACCCATTTCTACAATTTGTCCCCCGGTCATCACCGCCACCCGATCGCAAAAGAACCGAGCTACCCCTAAATCATGGGTCACAAATAAATAGGTTAAGTTAAATTCCCGCTTCAGTTCGATCATCAGTTCCAAGACTTGGGTTTGCACCGTGGCATCTAGCATACTCACCGGCTCATCACATACCAGCAATTTGGGGCGAGTAATCAACGCACGGGCAATGCCCACCCGCTGCTGCTGCCCCCCAGAGAGTTGATGGGGATAGTAATGATAAAACCGCTCCGCCGGAGTCAGTCCCACCCGCTCTAAAATGGCGAACACCTGGGCTTTCCGATCGTCTCCCTGGGCTAAGTTATGAATCAACAGGGGATCCGCAATACTCTCCCCGATCGTCATGTGGGGGTTCAAACAAGCACGGGGATCCTGAAAGACCATTTGCATTTGTCGCCGCATTTGCCGTAATTTCGGGGAAGACAGGGTTAAAAGGTTCTGTCCCGCAAATTCAATCTGTCCGCCGTTGGGGGTATTCAGCCGCAGAATGGTACGGCAGAGGGTACTTTTGCCACAGCCAGATTCCCCCACCAACCCTAGGGTTTCCCCTTCATACAGATCCAAGCTCAGGTTATCCACGGCCTTAATCCAGCGACTTTGTTTCGCCTGCTGCTGTGAACTCAGTTGCCCCGCCAGTTGTCCCCAAACCTGGGCTAACCAATTTTGTTCTAAGGCAAAATATTGCTGAATATTCCCCAACCGGAGCAGCACTTCGCGGGAGGATTGCCCTGGGGATTGATTCTGGGAATTCTGGGAATTCTGGGAACTCCGAGGACGGCTCCCATGGCCGTTGTGATCGGTACGATCGTTTTCTCGATGGCCCTCTGGATGGTTTTGATGGCCCTGATGGCTTTGATGCAGCAGTACCGCCGATCGCAGTAGGGACTGGGTATACTCATGCTGAGGCGATCGCAGGACGGTTTCGGTGTCGCCACTTTCCACCACTTCCCCCCTGTACATCACCGCCACCCGATCGCAATATTCACTCACTAGGGCCAAATCGTGGGAAATCAGCAGCAAGGCCATGCCCTGGGCTTGGCAGAGGTGCATTAATTCCTGCAAAATTTCCGCTGCCACCGTCACATCTAAACTGGTGGTGGGTTCATCCGCAATAATTAACCGGGGGTTCAGCAGCAGGGCCAAAGCGATGGCCACCCGCTGCCGCATTCCGCCACTAAACTCATGGGGATACTGTTGCCAGCGATTGGGGGGAATCCGCACCGCCTCCAAGGTTTCTAAAACCCGTTGACGAGCTTGGTTTTTCCCTAACTCCGGCAGATGGGCCCGCAGGGTTTCCAGGCAATGATCCCCGATCGTCATCAGGGGATCGAGGCGGGTCATGGGATCCTGAAACACCAACCCCACGGACTCCCCCCGAAATTTCCGCAACGCAGCAGCAGACAGGCTCCGCACCGATCGCCCCTCAAAGTACAAATCCCCCTCAAGCTGGCTCCCAGGGGGTAACAGTTGCACAATGCCCCGGCCCAGGGTGGACTTCCCCGAACCGGACTCCCCCACCACCCCCAAACGATCGCCGGGATTGAGGGTCAGGGACACCTGGCGAACGGCCCAGGCAGGACTGCTCCCCTGGTTAGGACGGGATGCTCCCCGATGGGGATAGGCAATGGACAACTGACGAAGCTCAAGGAGAGGGGCGATCGGTGTCATTTGGACTGCTCCATCATCTGGGCCACAAAATTGGTATAGACTTCCCCCCGCTGAAATTCAGGAGTGTCTAAAATTTTCTGATGAAAAGCGATCGTCGTGGGGACTCCCGTAATGGCAAACTCCCGCAACGCCCGCCGCATCCGTCGAATGGTGGTGGGACGATCGCTGCTCCAGACAATCAGTTTGCCAATTAAAGAATCATAGTAGGGCGGAATATCATAATCCGTATAAACATGGGAATCAATGCGAACCCCTGGCCCCCCTGGGGGTAAATAGCCCGTAATGCGGCCCGGATGGGGACGGAAGTTATGCTCTGGATCTTCGGCATTAATGCGGCATTCTATGGCGTGGCCCCGGAGTTTCACCTCCCCTTGGGTCAGGCGCAGGGGTTCCCCTTGGGCAATGCGAATTTGTTCCGCCACCAAATCT
>DALYGI010000330.1:0-5046 GCA_031971595.1 Prochlorotrichaceae cyanobacterium CTOTU29312 | reverse complement strand
TGACATTCGGTGACCCAGAGCTACGCTGTTCGAGACGTATCGTTTATTGTTTGTACACCTGCTTAACAGGAGAAACAAGATCATGGCTGTTGAAAAAGTAAACTCTTCTTCTAGTTTGGCTGAAGTTGTCGATCGTATCCTGGACAAGGGTATTGTTATTGATGCTTGGGCTCGTGTGTCCTTGGTTGGGATTGAACTGCTGGCGATTGAAGCTCGCGTGGTCATCGCCTCCGTGGAAACCTACCTGAAGTATGCCGAGGCTGTTGGTTTAACGGCTCAAGCCGCTGTGCCCGCAGTGTAACACCCTCTGAAGGGCTGACTCTGCTGCTGAAGTGAGGACTTATTCACTTCGGGCAAGTCAGTCTTTCCTGGGGATGGTATGGCGGGAATGGTATTTCTGGCAACTATACTGGCAACTATATTTTTAGAAGCTAGACCCTAGAGACTATTTCTGGCTGCTATTTCTGGCAACTACTTCTGGCAACGACGTGTAGAGGTGGGGGATCCCTATGACAAGCTTGAAATCAAAATGGATGAAGGGCAACCGGAAGCGCCAAGAGCAAGATGCCCAGCGCCGTAGAATTGCCCGCACAAGTTCGATGCTGCGACGGGATTCCCGACAGCAGGTGGCCGATGAACTCCAAGAAGAGTTAGCTCAGTTTCGGAGTGACCGAGCCCAGCAGGCTGCCCAGTGGCAACAGGCAACCTATCATTTTCGGCAATCCTTAGCCCAGGATCGCCACAACTTTCAGCAAGCGGTACAGGACTTTCTGGTTAATGTGCAAATTGACCGGAGTGTGAACACGGAAGTCCTACACAAGGCCTTAGCTGCCTTCCGTTCCGATCTGCACCAGGAGGTACAGCGCTCTCTAGCCCAGATGAAAACCGATCGCAACCAAGCGGAGGCGGCTCTGAAGGCTAGTCTGAGTACTTATCGGGAAACCCTGCGGGACTCGATCGAAACCTTATTGGCCGCCCTTCAGGTCGCCCGCGAGGAACAGGCCGAAGCTTTGGCCGATGAATTAGCGGCCTTTCATGAAGACTTAAGCGTGGCGGTGAGTGACTTTTTGCATACTGCCCACCGCGATCGGGTGGTCATGGCCCAAAACCTTAGTCAAATGCGGAATGCCCTGGGGGATCTACTCAAGCAATATCGTCAATCCCGACTTGTGGAGAGCACTGAAATGAAAGAAAGTTTGACTCAATTTCGCCGCCGTCTGGCCCAACAATCTCAGGAGCGGATTGCTACGAGTACCCAAGAGCGTCAGGCCCGGGCTGCCCAAGTGCAACAATCTTTAAAAGACTTTAGCCAATCTTTGGTCACTTCCACGGAGCAATTTTTGGCGGACACTGCCCATAAGCGTCAGGTTCAAGGGGAAGCCCTGCGCCGAGACTTGAATCAGTTTTGCCAGGAACTCAGTTCTGGGGTAGATGTGTATCTCTCTCAATGTCGAGTGGATTTGCAGCAATCTAGCCGGGTTCGAGCCCAGCAAAGCGCTAAAGTCCGGGAAGATCTCAAACAGTTTCGGGCTAATTTATATGAAGAGGTGTGGGGAGAGGGGACTCCAGAGCCGATCGCTCCTGCCCCGATCGCCCCGGCTCCCCTTGTGCGTCGTCCGGCGGCCCCGGCTCCCCAAGTGAGCACTCCGCAGCCCAACTTTGCCCCCAGCAGCCTAGGCAACGGCAACACCCTGGAAAAGGTCTATCAGTTTGTCCTAGAGCATCCCGGCTCTCGGCTTGCGGAAATTGAAGCAGGGGTCGGGTTAAACCGCATTCAAATTGTGGATGCCCTGCAATCTTTAAATGATCAAAGCCGGATTACTCAGCAGGATCGGGCCTACTTTATCTTAGGAGGTGACCAGTGACTACCGTTCTTCAACCCCGCTCCAGGGGCTTTGTCAGCACTCCTTTTATCGAGAGGTTAACCCTGCGGGCCTTTCGCTATTTGCAGTCTGGCTTTTCTGTTCACCTGCGGGGGCCTGCGGGTACGGGTAAAACCACCCTGGCCCTCCATTTAGCGGATTTACTTGCCCGGCCCATCATGCTCATTTTTGGGGATGATGAGTTCAAAACCTCTGACCTGATTGGCAACCAAACGGGCTACACCCGCAAGAAAGTGGTGGATAACTTCATCCATACCGTGGTGAAAATGGAAGATGAGATGCGCCACAACTGGGTGGACTCTCGGTTAACCATGGCCTGCCGCGAAGGATTTACCCTGGTCTATGACGAATTTAACCGCTCCCGTCCAGAGGTGAATAACGTCCTACTTTCCGCCTTGGAAGAAAAGCTTTTGGTTTTGCCCCCTTCTGCGAACCAGCGATCGGACTATGTGCGGGTCAGTCCCCATTTTCGGGGCATTTTTACCTCTAACCCGGAAGAATACTGTGGGGTTCATGCCACCCAGGATGCCTTAATGGATCGGTTGATTACCATTAATGTGCCGGAGCCGGATGAACTAACCCAGCAGGAAATTGCGGTGCAGAAAACCGGCATCGATCGGGAATCTGCCCAAGTGATTGTTCATTTAGTCAAGCGTTTCCGCAAAATTGCCCAGAAAGAAAAATCCTCCGGTTTGCGATCGTGCTTAATGATTGCCAAGATTGCCCAGGAGCATCATATTGCTGTGCGGGCTGAAGATGCGGAATTTCGGGACTTGTGTGCGGATGTGTTGCTCTCCCGGACGACCTTTAGCATCGAAGAGGCGACCCAAACCCTCTGGAATTGTCTCAATCATTTAGGAAATTCCGAGGAAGAGATTACCACAACGACCTTTCTGCATAGCGCTGAACCCCACCCAGAGGTAAGGTCTAACTTGCCCGTACTCCATGAGGGCAGCAGCTTGGCGACGACGGCAGAAGAGGATTTATCCTTTCTCTCCACTACCCAGGAGCGGGCCATCTATCAGTACCTGAAAACCTCCCAGGGGGCCTACTTAGCTGAAATTGAAGCGGCTTTGCGGTTAAACCGGGTGCAGGCAGTGGATGCCCTACGATCGTTGACGGAGAAAGGGGTCTTAGTGGTACAGCGGGATGAGTTTACAGCCCGGGATTCTGGTCGCACCATTTACCGCGTGGATGCCACAACGGAACTGGTGGCTTAGAGGAGTTTTGAGTTTTGAGTTTTTCAGTGGTAATTCACCTCTGGCTACAAACTCAGCTTAAAATTCAAACTTCAAGCTTCCGCATTTACCTTTACCTTAAACTGAGACTTCCCCAAGGTTATGAGTCAACCTTCCTCCCTTCAGCGATCGGATCAGCGCCCTGTTCGACGGGACTTTCCCACCGCCACTCAATCCTCCTCCTTGGCCGATATTTTGGAGCGCGTACTGGATAAGGGCATTGTCATTGCGGGGGATATTTCCGTATCCGTTGCCTCCACAGAACTGTTGAATATTCGGATTCGGTTGTTGATTGCCTCCGTAGACAAAGCGCGGGAAATGGGGATTAACTGGTGGGAAGGGGATCCCTACCTGAGCCATCGAGCGGAAAAACTAGAACTGGAAAACCGACACTTAAACGATCGTTTAGCTGCCCTAGAAGCGGAACTCCGATCGCTCAAAGCCCTGGACTCCTCCTCCCTAGAACTGAAAAAAGAACCCTCCGCAGAAGCTTTAGTCGAGCCTTTCGCCGAGCCTTCCGTAGAACCCCAAACTCCTTAAGCCCAGCAATCACCCAAAACCGCCCCTATTCAAACTCAAAACTCAAAACTCAAAACTCAAAACTCAACACAAAACTTCCATGATTCCCCCCAAAACCCTTAACGTGCTGCGATCGTCCCAAACACTCAAGCGGTTTCGGGATTGTCCTCGGTTAGCGACCTTGCCCTATGCCACCTATGGCAATGCTCACCAAATTAAACTAGCCGCCGAAATTCTCAGTGCCGCTCTGTACTGGCGATCGGAGTGGTTTCGGTCACGGAAACGATCGTCTACGGTAAAATCAACAGTGCAATCGACGCTAAAATCAACACTGAAAGCTGTAGGAAATGCCGTAGAAAATCCCACGGTAAAACCTGCGGTACCGCCTAAAACGATCGTCCCTGTGCCTGATCTGAACCAGCCCGCTCCCGTCCTAACCCTTGTAGAGCCCCTAGGAGAAGAATAATGGCTGCCCATCCTAACCCACGTCTTTCTTCCGAAGCCTACCGCCAAGAACTGGTGCGAGATGGGCAACGCCGTTTTGCGGAATGGCATGAAGCGTATCAAAAACACTGTCAGCAATATCGATCGGTTCAGCTTAAATCCCCATCTCTCCCCGTGGCTCCTGTTTCCTCGGAAGCCTATCGTCAAGAACTGGCGCGGGATGGACAACGCCGTTTTGCGGAATGGCATCAGAACTTTTTGGACTATCAGCGGCAGTTTTTAACAGAGATCAGTCAGTAAGGAACGTTGGGGTGATTGAATTAAAATGTCCCAGGATTCCCTTGAAGATGCTCTTGACCACAAGGCGATCGTGCCTACCAACTCTCCTGCCAAAGAATCAGGATTAGCGCCCCTATTGCTAACTGTAACGGAGTTAATTCGTCAGTTAATGGAAGCCCAGGTGATTCGACGGATGGAAGCGGGCTTGTTATCGGAAGGGCAGTTGGATGCGGCGGCAGAAAGTTTACGATCGTTAGAGGAACAAACCCTGAATCTGTGTGAAATTTTTGATATTGATCCAGCGGATCTCAATGTGGATTTAGGGGAATTGGGAACCCTGCTCCCCAAGTCTGGCGGCTATTATCCCGGCACCGAAAACCAAAATGCTTGCTTTTTAGAACTTCTCGATCGCTTACTTCATACGGGGATTGTGATTCAAGGGGATGTGGATTTAGGGGTTGCCCAGTTAAATTTAATTCACCTCAAACTGCGCTTAATGCTCACCTCTCAACCCGTATAGAATAACCAGAACTCAGCATTTCAGCATTCCAGTTCATCTAGCGGAAAAATCAGATATTCCCCCGGTTGCAAATCCCCTAACTCATACTCTCCAAACTTACTGCGGTGGAGTTGGGTTACCTGATAGTCAAAATGGGCAAACATTCGCTTCACTTGGTGATAGC
>DALYGI010000329.1:0-5073 GCA_031971595.1 Prochlorotrichaceae cyanobacterium CTOTU29312 | reverse complement strand
GGGAATAGGGAATGGGGGTTAGAAAGTTTAAGTTATTGGTTCTCAATTAAATGGGCTGGTTCTCCTGAAAATAGAGTGAAAAATGTTTGATTATGATACAAAATTTTAGAATCTGATTTTTGAAAAGTCCATTACAGTAAGGATTTCCAGAATTATAAGCTGAGCCTATCACTGTAAGCGCGGGAGAGTCATTAAATTTGCTTATAACCAATAACCTGTCCTCTGTCCCCTAACTCAAAACTCAAAATTCAAAACTCAACCCTATTCCCTACAAACGCTATAGCTGCCCAAAATGCGGATAATTTCTGTAAAGTGTTGCATTTCGTCTAGGGCGCTGCGTACCCGATCGTCTTGGCGATTGCCTTCTAGGTCAATAAAAAAGAGATAGTCCCCTAGAGAGCGTTTGGTGGGTCGGGATTCAATTCGGCTTAAGTTGATGTGACGATCGGCAAAGATTTGCAGGGGTTTGAGGAGGGCTCCGGGGACGTTGGCGGGTAGGGTAAAGCCTAGGGAGGTATGGGTTCCCCCTGGGGATGGATCCAGGCTAATGAGCCAAAAGCGGGTGCAGTTATCGGGGTGGTCGCCAATGGGGTAGCGCAGCACTGGGCAGTCGTATAGCTGAGCGGCCCGCTGGGCTGAAATTACCGCTGAGTAGGGTTCTGCTTTTAATTTCTCTAGGGCGGCTACGGTGGAGTGGGTGGGGATACAGCGGCAGTGGGGCAGATGGGTTTCAATCCAGAATTGGCACTGGGATAGGGCTTGGGGATGGGAATAGATGGTCTGTATTTGTTGCAGATCGGGGCTATGGGAAATTAGGGCATGAAGAATGGGCAAAATTAAGGCTTCTTGGATGTGTAAGCGATCGAGTTGCCACAGGGTATCGAGGGTGAAGGTCACACTGCCTTCAATGGAGTTTTCCACCGGCACCACCGCAAAGCAGGTTTCCCCCTCCGCGACCGCATAGAGGGTTTGGGCGATCGTATTGTAGGGGCGGAGTTCGCAGGACTGATGAAGGCGCTGGCTCAGGTGTTGTGCCCAAATCTGGGCAGCTATTTCACTGTAGGTTCCGGCGGGGCCAAGGTGAGCAAGGGTGAGCATGGTGTGAATTCGGGAACTGGGGAGGATCTTCTACTCTGGGGGATCTTAATCTTCGTCTAGGGGCAAACCAAACTGGATGCGACCTTTGCCAAAATAGCGCCCAAATTGGAGTTCGTAGACCTCATCTTCGTCCTGGGTTTCTACTTCTAAATCCGATCGGGGATAGCTGACGCAGAGGAGGGCATATCCCTGATCCCGCAGATCCGGCGAGAGTCCCATGGCTTCCGGTTGATACACTTCCCCCGACAAAATCCTCACGGCACAAGCGGTACAGGCTCCATTACGGCAGGAAAAGGGTAAGTCCGCCGCCTGTTGCTCCGCCGTTTGCAAAATGTAGCGATCGTCGGGAACCTGCACCTGGTAGGTGCGCCCCTCTTGGCGGTGGTGAATGGTAATCGTGTAGGTCTTCATAGTTTTTTAGAAAGCCGTGCATCCATCACGCTAGCAGACGATCGCTGCAATGTTCAATCTTCTCCCCTCTTCCCCTCTGCCTAAACCTTTGAAAATCAAGGGCTGTGTCCTAAAATTAACCCTATAAGTTTAGACGTGACCTGACCCCTTGGGGCGTTCCTCCCCGGCAAATGTCCTCTAAATGCCCTTTTCCCAGGACAAACCGTATCGTGAGTATCGATTATCCGCCGCGCACCCGTAAACGAGCGAATCGTGCTGTCGCTTGCTCTCCCTTTCGGTTGGCCCTGTTTCAAGCTCTCCACAACCAAAGCCTCAGTCTCCGGGCCATCGTGGCTAGTTCTGCTTCGATGCCCCATCCCTATCTGCGGCGAAGTTTACCGGAATTAATGGTGGAAAATCAGTTACTCTGGCTGATTCAGGTGGGGGTTTTGCGGCGAGAAGTGGATGGCCAGGGCATTACCGATCGCTTCCGCTTAACCCCTTTAGGCGATCTTTTGGTGCAGCAGTGGGTACTGGCGGGGAACTTACCCCGTCCCACCTGGATCGATCGTCTTGCTAACCTCTTCAGTCGTTGGTTAGGAGTGTAAGCATCCATGGCCGCCCCTAGCATCCCCGATCTTCCGGCCTTTGAGCTAGGAACGGCGGCCCTTGCCCTGAAATTGCAATGTCCCCTGGTGTTGGTGGTGGATATGTCTAGCGGCGGAGGCCTGACCCAACTGCTGGGCACTTTGTCCCTGCTCCTGTCGGGGCTAGGATTCCTACCCCTTCGCACAATTTTTACTGGCCGGGAAGTGAGCCAAAAACGTCAAGTGACCACCCTCTATCCCCAGGTTGGCCTGCCCATTGATGGGTATCAAGTGCAACGGGGCCATAGTCAACTGCCGAAGGTTGCCTCTAACGTTCAATACCTTTTTGACGATGAAGAACTGGGCATGGTCGGAGGGGATTCGGGGGATAAACTGGCGGTGTGGGGGTGTCATTTACATGGTTTATTTGAAAATGGCTCTTGGCGGCGGATGTGGTTAAATCGGTTGCGACAACAACGGGGCTTCAAGGCTTTGCCCACAGGGATTGGGAACTATCGCTTTCAACGGGATACGATTTTAGATCAGTTGGCAGAGAGGGTAGAAACCCATGTGGATATACCTCGGTTACTAGAGGGGGTTCAGTGAAAACCAGTTCCTCTCCCCACCCCGATCGGCGTTTCCCCCCCCATCTCACCGATCTCCAAAATCCGGCCAGCAAAACTCAGGACACATTCAAAACGATCGCCCACTGGCACACCCCCCAGGGACACTTTCAGATTCGCCGGGCCCACGTCACAGACCTGCCCGCCCTCACTCAGATTTTATCCCAGGCTTTTCACACTCCCCAGGTGCGCCAAAGCTGGTTTTACCCCCTGCTCCACTGGAGTATGCAGACCGATTTGCGTCAACGGCTGACCCAGAATGCCCCCTATCAAATTAACCTAGTGGTAGAGGCGGCAGGGATCCTCCATGGTACGGTAGAGTTAGGGCCTCGCCCCCTCATTCCTTGGCAACCCCTCGCCCCCGAAACCCCCCGATCCAGCCCCCATTATCTCTATCTGTCTAACTTGGCCGTGGCGGTACAGAGCCGCCGTCAGGGCATTGCTACCCGATTGATTGAAACCTGCGAGAAGTTCACCCAAGCCTGGGGATTTACCGGACTCTACCTTCATGTTCTGAAAAGTAATCAGACAGCCTGCAACCTCTATGGCCGGGCCGGTTACCAAATCATTCAGGACGAGGCGCTCTGGGAGGCTTGGTTACTCCGTCGTCCCCCCTGTTTATTTTTGCACAAAGTCCTCTAAGCCCCTATGAGCCTGAATCCTCACCGCTCCTATGAACTCCCGATCGTCCCCGGAACCGCCTGAATCTCCCCCAGAGCCAACGGGGGACTTTCCGGCTTTAGAAAGTGTGCTACCCGGAAGTATCCAGGCGTGTATTGTGATCGCCACGAGTCATTCCCTCCACGCTCAGGAGTTGCAGCGGCTTTTGCATTGGCTTAAGGATCAGATTGTGGTCATCCGCACCAAGGCCGAATTTTGGGAACTGATGAAAACCTGCCCCCTCGGCCTCTTAATCGTCGATCGTTCCTTTGGGGGGCAAGATGAGAGAGGAGAAGACTGGTGCCGCCACTTGCGGGAATCCGTGGGTTATCTGACCCTGACCATTTTGCTCCTGGGGGAACGGGCGGATCCCCAGTTTATTGAAGCCGCCTTTGCCGTCGGAGCGACGGATTATCTAACCCTACCCCTACAGGCCGCAGAAGTTCAGAATCGGGTGAAAACCCAACTGGCCCCGCTGAGTATTCAACGTCGGACATGAATGACATGGATCGACAGCGGATTTTTACAGTCTAACAACCATCTGAAATTGTTGCTGGCCTTACAAAGTCAGCTAAGGGCTCAGTCCGAGCGGCTCTGGGCTAAAAATATTCTGCTAGAGCATGAAGTCCAGGAACGGCAGACCATCGAAAACGCCCTACGGGAAGCCCATGCCCAATCCGATCGGCTACTGCGAAATATCTTGCCCGATCCCATTGCCGATCGCCTCAAAGGGGGGGAAGGGTGTCTGGCCGATCGCTATGAAGAAGCGACCATTTTATTTGCGGATATTGTAGATTTCACCCCCTTTTCCTCTCAGTTATCGCCCCTGGAATTAATGGAGATTCTCAACCAGATTTTTTCCAGTTTCGATCGCTTGGTAGAGCATTTTGGTCTAGAAAAAATTAAGACCATTGGTGATGCCTACATGGTAGCGGGAGGGGTGCCCGTGTATCGTCCCGATCATGCGGAAGTGATCATGGAATTAGCGATCGCCATGCGCCGGGAAATCCGCAAATTTAAACATCAATCCGGTCAACCCCTACGCCTCCGCATTGGCATTAACACCGGGGCCGTAGTGGCCGGAGTCATTGGCATTCGTAAATTTAGTTATGATCTGTGGGGGGATGCGGTAAACATAGCTAGTCGCATGGAATCCCAGGGGCTCCCCGGACGCATTCAAGTAACGACCCACACCTACCAACGCTTGGCCCATCTCTATAATTTTGAGGAATGGGTTGTCAATGTGAAAGGAAAAGGTCAGATGACTAACTATTTTTTGATCGATCGCAAACGTTAACACACACAATCCCTTTACTTTACTTTACTTTAACTTAATTTAATTTTGTCCTTCATCCCTTGTAGTACCATGACGACACTTGAGCAGATCCAACAGGATCTCCAAACTTTATCTGAAGCCGAGCATGAACTCCTTTATGGCTTTATTCAACTCTTAAAAAGAAGTCATAACATTAGCCCTACCAATAGTTTCCCTGTGGAAAGTTCCTCATTCCTTGACGTAGCTGGTGAATCCTGTTCCCACTAAAGAGACTTTTTTCATTCGTTCTAAAAATACCTGTCCACCTTTTTCTCGCGTAACGAATCGAGAATCTGATTTACGAATCCCACCTTGCCCTGTCTTAAGTCCTGAATTTTGAAAATAGGTATCTATTCACAATGAGTTGAGTAAAGTTCAAGTTTTTGCTATAAGTAGACCA
>DALYGI010000328.1:2842-5082 GCA_031971595.1 Prochlorotrichaceae cyanobacterium CTOTU29312 | reverse complement strand
TCTGTTGGTTTTATTCAGAGATTGTTGGACTACGTTGGAGAAGAAACCGGGGATCTCGGTGCAATACCAACCAGACCAAGGGAAGGCATTAGTCGCTTGACAATGGTAGTTAAACTTTTACCTCAGTATACTAGGGATTTATTCAAATTACCCAGTCCCTCTAACCCCTCGCAAGAGAGGCAGTCAAAATTGAGAACTTAAAATTCAAAACTCAAAATTCAAAACTATTCCCCACCTATGACTTATTACTGATCCCCTACTTACAAGATGGTGGTTTCTTGCTCCCATTTTTCTCGTATAATTACGGAGTAGTAAATTTCCCGCTATACTGCTAGCTAATTTTCTATGGTATTCTACCAGTCCACGTAAGTACACGTAAGTAACGATCGCTCCCATTATCGAAATACCCTTTCAGCACATTTTCTCGAACTAATAACCCGACGGAAGAGGCTAGTGCCAGTGATAGACTCTAAAAAGTTACTGCTAGTGGATGATGATCCCCACATGATCCTTTTGGTGAAGGATTACTTAGAATTCCGGGGATACGAAGTCATGACTGCCCAAAATGGCAAACAGGCCCTAATCTGCTTAGAGTCATTCCTTCCAGACATGATTATTTGTGACGTAATGATGCCCGAAATGGATGGCCATGCCTTTGTGGAAATCGTGCGGCAAGATCAACGTTTTGGCTGGATTCCCATTCTCTTTCTCTCCGCCAAGGGACAAAGCCACGATCGGGTGAAAGGGTTGAAAAAAGGAGCGGACGTTTATATGGTCAAGCCCTTTGAACCGGAGGAACTGGTGGCCCAAGTGGAATCGTCCCTACGTCACACCCAGCGTTTGAACACTCATCGTGTGGTGCCGAGCCCAGAGGTGGGAACTCCCTTGCCCCCTATCCGTTTAGCTAAGCGGGTTGTGTTAACCCCGACAGAAACCAAAGTTGTGAATTTAGTCGCCCAAGGGCTAAAAAACCAAGAAATTGCTGTACACCTGAAGGTAAGCCAACGCACGATCGAAAGCCATGTCTCGAATATGTTAGCCAAAACTGGGCTGAATAATCGGACAGAGTTAGCGCGGTGGGCTACCAACGTAAGGCGGAATAAAATAGACTGGTAGATCGGCTGAAACCCTTGCGGGCTGGGATCGGCTCTGTGTAGGAGTTTTCGCCTTAAGTTGATACCCGCGCGGTGGGCCATGGATAACCGGATGACTTAAGGAAGTTGAACGAAGTTGAACAAAGTCAGGGAGTCTAGGCTAAGATGCCAGGCCATGCTTATGTTCAAATCAGAAAGCGTACATCAGGACAAGGATTTTAGGAGTAAAAGGTAAGTCTATGGATCCGGTGAGAATTGGTATTATTGGCGGCAGTGGTTTGTACAAAATGGATGCCCTCCAGGATTTGGAGGAAGTGGCGATCGATACGCCTTTTGGTCAACCCTCCGATCGTTTTATTGTGGGAACCTTAGATGGGGTCAGGGTTGCTTTTTTAGCCCGTCACGGACGAGATCATCAGTTTCTACCGACGGAACTTCCCTTTCGCGCTAACATTTACGCTTTTAAACAGCTAGGGGTGGAGTATATTCTCTCCGCTTCGGCGGTGGGCTCCCTCCAAGCGGCGGCCAAACCCCTGGATATGGTCTTGCCGGATCAGTTTATCGATCGTACCCGCAACCGTGTTTCTACCTTTTTTGGGGAGGGGATCGTTGCCCATATTTCCTTCGGCCATCCCATTTGCCTTACCCTGTCTGGACTGATGGCAGAGGCGATCGAAAGCTTAGCATTCCCGGAGGTAACCCTTCACCCCACGGGTACCTACGTTTGTATGGAAGGGCCGGCCTTTTCCACCCAGGCGGAATCAAACCTGTACCGGAGTTGGGGCGGCACCGTCATTGGGATGACCAATTTGCCAGAAGCGAAACTGGCCCGGGAAGCGGAAATAGCCTATGCGACCCTAGCGTTGGTGACCGATTATGATTGTTGGCATCCCGATCACGACAATGTAACCGTGGAGATGATCATCCAAAACTTGCAGCGAAACGCGGTCAACGCCCAACGGGTGATCCGGGAAACCGTGCGTCGTATAGCGGCAACCTGGCCCCCCTCCGAAGCTCATTCCGCCTTAAAATATGCCATCCTCACCCCCCTCGATCGGGTTCCTGAAGCGACACGACAAAAACTAGGGTTACTTCTGGAAAAATATCTGTAACTCTAATCTTTCTGAATGTTGCTTTCTGAATGTT
>DALYGI010000328.1:0-2742 GCA_031971595.1 Prochlorotrichaceae cyanobacterium CTOTU29312 | reverse complement strand
CTTTCTGAATGTTGCTTTCTGAATGTTTCCCTCCAGACTTACGCTCCCCCATGCCGCCGCGACCCATCAGCTTGGCCTAGAACTGGGTCAGGTGTTGCCTGCGGGTTCGGTGTTGTTACTCCAAGGCAATTTAGGAGCGGGAAAAACCACCTTTGTGCAGGGACTCGCCCAGGGGTTAGGCATTGCCGATGCGGTGGTGAGCCCAACTTTTATTTTGCTATCGGAGTATCTGGAAGGACGAGTGCCTTTGTACCATTTTGACCTCTATCGGCTAGAGACAGGGGCTGCGGTGCAGAGCTTACAGGTGGAGTCCTATTGGGAAGGCTTGGAGGTGGAGCCCGGCATCGTGGCGATCGAGTGGGCGGAGCGCCTACCCCATTTGCCAGAACACTACTGGATCTTAACCTTTAGTCTGGGGGAGGGTACTAAACCCGCTGCGGAACCTGGGCGGATTTTACAATGGCAGACCGTGGGAGACTGGGCGGTGAAGACCCAAGCCCCTTGGGGCAAGCTCTTGGAGCCGTGGGCTAGTCACTGATTAACTTGATTTCTGATGCGTAAAAAGGCCTCTTGGGCTGCGTTTTGCTCTGCGAGTTTAATCGATCGTCCTTGGCCTTGCCCCAGAAGCCGATTTTGAAACCAAACCTCTGCCTCAAAACGGTTTTCTGCCCCCGCTTGGGTACACCGTTCCTTCACCCGATATTCCGGGAGGGCTTGGAAGTGGGCTTGAGTCCATTCCTGGAGCGCGGCTTTGTAATTATTGCGGGCTGGATCCGCTAAAACCGTCTGAGCCAGATCTTGAAAATGGCCATCTAACCACGATCGGATTAAGCTTAAGTCCTGAGTGCTGAGGTAAAGGGCTCCCAGCAGAGCTTCCAGACCTTCCGCCAGCCGTCGGGAAACCCCTAATTCATCTTGTTTGACAGCAGAAGTCACTAAAATATAGCGATCGAGACTATACACCGTAGCAATTTCCGTTAAAGTCCGATCGCTCACCAACACCGATCGCACCGCCGCCAACTCTCCCACAGGCAAATCGGGATAGGTTTCCGTTAAAAACTGAGCCGCCGCCAAACGAATCACCCCATCCCCCAGAAATTCCAGATGTTCGTAATGTTCCACCGGATGGGCAGAGGGGTGGCACAAAGCCCGATCGAGCAAATCCCAGCGCAAGGGGCAATGTTTATCTCGATCGATTTCCAGTCCTAATTTTTGCACTAAACGCTCTAACTGATCTTGGCGAATAGAAGACAGCATTTATAACTCAAAACCCCGTACTAATTTATAATTCATAATTCATAATTCATAATTCAAAACTAATCCCTACTCCCCGTAAGGGCCTGCTGAAAGCCCTGGAGAATTCGATCGCCATCAAGAACATTGACTTTACGATCGTTCCAGTAGGTGATGCCTTGAGTATAGGCAGCGGTTTGGGAAACTACAATGGGCGGGGCTTGGAAGTGTTGAACGGCGAACCGATGGATGCCGTAGATTTGATCCACGGGGGATACCCAGGAGTGATTTGAATCTCCCATGACGACCCAGCGGGGGTGGTGCGGTTCAGCCTGGGCAGGGTTCAGGGGCGGATCGGGGGGGATTCCCAAGAGGGCAGCTAGGGAAACACAAATAACAATTTCGCCGCGAATATTGCCTAGGCCTAATAACACCCCCACAGGACGGTGGGGTAAACGATGAATGCCGGAGGGGGGGGTCACCAGTTGCAACAGGCTTACGGGCAGGGCTAAACACTCCGATCCTAGCTGAAACAGCATTAGGGACTGGCTTTGAGCCGAGGGAACGATCGCTTCGTGGCGACGACTAACCTCTGCTGGATCAAGCTCTCCTAAAACCTGAGTCCACTCCTCTAGGTAGCCGGGAGGGGCAACCCGCTCTAACAAACTGCGGCCCGCTGCGCCATAGACGTGGCAATTTCGGCAGTGGATCACCTGGCTTAATAAGGGACAGGAACGATCGCCTAGGACACCAATCTGGTTCCAGCAGTCTTGCAGGTCTGGGCGATCTGGGCTCTCAGTGTCTTTTAATTGCTCCATATTTGCGGTGGAAACGATCGATTCCCCCTGTCTAGACAAGTCCCCGCTACTCATAGGTATAACTCTCCTGGAGGGCTAGACTTGCTGAGGCTGGTTGACGGCGATCGACCTGGAACCGGGAAATTTCCGATCGTAAACTCTGGGAGGCTTCATCTAAGGTAATGAGGGCTTGATTGGTGGATTGCACCATGTTGAGGGTAGTATTGGCCGCCTGGGTGAGTTGATCGATCGCTTGGCTAATTTGCTGGGCTCCCAGGGATTGCTCCTGTACGGAATGGCTGACCTCCACAAAGCGGGGGGTTAGCTCCTGAATTTGCTGAATCACCACCGCCACCTGATCGCTAATGTGGGTTACATTCTCTACACTATGGCTCACGGATTGGTTAAACTTATCCATTTCCATCACCCCGCCGGAGACAGCGGTTTGCATTTCCTTCACCATTTGCTCAATTTCCAACGTTGCCACCGCCGTTTGATCCGCCAGACGACGAATTTCTCGCGCTACCACCGCAAAACCAGCCCCATACTCCCCAGCTTTTTCCGCTTCGATCGCTGCGTTTAAGGATAGTAAATTGGTCTGATCCGCCACTTTCGTAATAGTAGTAATCACTCGATTAATATTATTAGCCTTCTCATTCATCACTCACGGTTCGGTCATTTTTCATGTTGGCTAAGACGAATCAACGGCAAG
>DALYGI010000327.1:0-5092 GCA_031971595.1 Prochlorotrichaceae cyanobacterium CTOTU29312 | reverse complement strand
TCCCTACTCCCTAACTTCCTGCTGAAATCTTCAAACACCTGCCAAAATCGATCGCCCATGACCTCTTGTAAATCATTGTGTCCCGCGCCTTTGACAATTTCGATCTGTTTAAAGTCCACTGAAGATCGATCGTAGAGGGCTTGACTATGCCAAAGGGGAATGACGGTATCATCCGTGCCATGAAAAATTAAGAGGGGGGCTTGACCTTGAGCGATTTTAGCTAAATTCCGAAATTTATCTAAGGGGACTAAGGGAATGCGAGTCACAACTCTATAGGTACTCACAAAGGTCGCTTCTAAAACTAAGCCACCAATAGGTTTGCGTGCGGCTAAATCGACAGAAGGGCCACCCCCCAACGATCGACCATAAACTAAAATTTGGGACGGTGGAATCTTCTCTACGATCGTTAAATACTCATAAGCCGCATCGATCGCTTCATATATCCCCCGTTCTGAGGGTTTGCCCCCACTTTGTCCATAGCCAGGATAATCATAGGCCAGTACCCCAAAGCCCCGCTCCTGAAACTCCGCCAGGGTATTTTGTAAGACAAACAAATCCTCCGCATTACCATGACTATAGAGAATAGTCTGAGTTTGGGTATTAGCTTGGGGCGCAGGCCAATAGAGTGCTGAAATTACCGTTCCCGAAGGCGTTTTTAGGGTCAACCCACCACTCACCACCGGCAACGATCGCTCTGGAGGGAAATAAATCTGCCGATCGCTCATCACGATCGCATAGGCAAATAAAGTGCCATAGGCGACCACCGCAACCCGCAAAATAAACCATAACCATTTGGAGGAATTGAGCATCATTTTTTAGGGAATATGTTTTAGGGAATAGGGAATAGGGAATAGGTTTTAGGGAATAGGGAATAGGGAATGGGGAATGGGGAATGGGTTTTAGTTGGATTGTAAAGCCGAACGATCGTAACTTGCGAGATCACAGATGATGTTGATCGATGAATAAAAAATTCAGGTTAAAATTCATAGGCTTAAATAGATTAGATTTAAGATTTAAGATTCTAATTTACCAAATTATATTTTGCTCCCCAATCAAAAACTACTCAAAACTATCCCCTGTCCCCTGTCCCCTATCCCCTATCCCCCTAAACTCAAAATTCAAAACTCAAAACTCAAAACTCAAAACTCCCACCCCCTAGTTCCAGTGAAAATTAATCCATAAACTGGCTAAAAATGTACATTGACTAATCAGAATAAACATATACAAAATTGTTCGGGGTTTAAATACAGAGAGCAACATTCCGATCGCTTTGAGGTCGATCATGGGGCCATATACTAAAAAAGCAAGGAGGGATCCACTGGTAAAGGATCCGGCAAAGGAGAGGGCGAAAAAAGAATCCACTGTGGAGCAAATCGAGACAATTCCCGCTAAAAGCATCATAGCTAAAATTGAGGTTACGGAGTTTTGCCCTAAACTTAATACGATTTCACGGGGTACAAAAACTTGAATACAAGCGGCGATCGCACTGCCCACTACTAAAACCGCTCCTAAATCCCGCAATTCCTGAAGGGTATTCTCTAGAAAAAGATGAACCCGACCGCTCCAAGATTTGGGTA
Organism: Prochlorotrichaceae cyanobacterium CTOTU29312; assembly: GCA_031971595.1. Lineage (GTDB taxonomy): Bacteria > Cyanobacteriota > Cyanobacteriia > Prochlorotrichales > Prochlorotrichaceae > JBEAPM01. The sequence goes on along the minus strand of DALYGI010000327.1, from coordinate 3,515 downwards.
GGGCTGTTTCCGCTGCTAATGTACTTTGATAGGCTAGGGTTTCAAACCGCTGGGGGGTCGCTCCGCCTAACATAAAAGTGCCTTTTTGTAAGAGGAGGGGTTCCTCTGAGAGGGGTTGGGGAATGGCATTGGCCACCGCAGGTTGAAGCAACGATCGGGGATCGGATTGCAAACTAAGAAGGGCACTCAGGAGGGTGGCAATGGCTAGGGAAATGACCACTCGCAAAATCACAATTTCCGGCTGATCCCGAAAGGCTGTCCAGGTGGCCCAAATGACGATCGGGTTAATGGTAGGGGCAGCTAACAGAAAGCCAAAGGCTACTGCTGAGGGGGCTCCCTGCATTAATAACCGACGGGCCACGGGCACATTGCCACATTCACAGGCGGGAAAGAGGAAACCAAAAACACTGCCGGTTAAAGCACCTAAAACCGGGTTGCGAGGCAAGTACTGAAGAAACTGGCTTTCCCGCACGAGAAAAATCAACAAACTCGATAACAACACCCCCAGCAATAAAAAGGGAAATGCTTCCACTAACAAACTCATAAAGAGGGTGAATGCACTGAAGACTTGGGGCATAGTTATGCAGTAATTATTCTGAAGTCTAAATTATGCTGAAATCACGATGCTGAAATCACGCTGAGGAGTCAAGCTTACTGAAGGCAAAGCAAAAATAAAGCGCCAACCAGAAGATTGACGCATTGATCATACAATAAGATCATACCGTAAATGGGTAAGAGAGTCGGTTACATGCTTCGTCGTAAACCTCATGGGTCTGACGGACAAGCCTTAGCTTGCACTCGCCCCACCCCGATCGTAACCGGAAAAATCGTGGGGCATTTTGCCCTGAATTTCACTGCCATATTGACCTGCCACCTCCGCAGGAATTCCGACTTCTTCGGCTAAACGAACCATCATCCCCTGTTCCCGCTTACGGGCGTTTTGGTGATGACGGACTAATAAATCCCGCGAGAGATTCTCAATCGGATCGCTGTTTTCTTGCGGATCCACAGGTGGAATATTGGCTGAATGGTTAAGTTCCATAACTGATCGCCTCCAAAAATAATGGCACTTGAATGGCACCTAGAGGCGCGTTCCTTCGGGCTAGCCCTACTTCCGTCTCCCTGGCCTCGGCGACCTTGGCGACCTTACCTTGGCAGTCTTAGCAGAAGAGATGAACGATTTACCCCCTATTTCTGTATCATAAACTACCGTTTGACAGACTTTTGGATTTCTCAATATTTCTATACATTCCCCGGACTTGGCCCAGAGATCCGGTAGAGGTGGGACAATAGACCTCTGAGTATTTCTGATCCATGGCGATTGAGGATGTCTTGTTGGTGAACAGTGTATGGCTTTAGATTCTTCTGCCGATCTTTCCAAGAGTTGTCAAGACCGACTGCAACGGGCCCACAGGGCTGCCCAGGTGTTGTCCCAGTATTCAGGTTCAGAACGGAGCTTGGCCCTCAAAGCCATGGCCATCGCCCTCCGGGATGCTCAGGATGAAATTTTAGAGGCGAACACCCTAGATTTGGAAGCCTGCCAGGATATGGCGGTGCCGGAGTTGATCAAGGAGTGGCTGCGGCTCACCCCCGAACGCCTGGATGAGTCGGCGGATATGTTGGAGCATCTAGCCCACATTGCGGATCCCCTGAAGCGGGTGATGGCCACAACCTACGGGGAAGATCAAAATCAAACCTATGTGCAGCCCATGCCCCTAGGGGTGATTGCCCTGGTCTATGAATCTTTGCCGGAATTGGCGGCCATCGCAGCGGGGCTGTGTATCCGTACCGGCAATAGTCTGATCCTTCGGGGTGGGGTGGAGTCTAGCTATTCCAGCGCAGCGATCGTCTCGGCGTTACAATCTGCCCTAGAGCAAACGGATTTACCCGTGGATTGTTTAAGTAATTTAGGGGGGGATGAGGGCACGTCTTTAAAGGATTTAATCACCCAAGATCGTTGGATTAACCTCGTCATTCCCTACGGTCGCCCCAGTTTAGTCCAGCGGGTCATTCAACAGGCCACTACCCCAGTGCTAAAAACGGGCATGGGGAATTGTTATCTCTATTGGGCGGTGTCTGGCAAATTAGATACGGTGCGTTGGGTTATTTTAGATAGTCATGCCAGTGAACCGGATCCGGTCAATGCCATTGAGAAGGTATTAGTCCATCGAGAAGTGAATGAAATGATGCTTCGATCGCTCTGGAATTATCTCAAAGAACGGGGCTTTACCATTCGGTTAGATCAAGACCTGGCCGATCGCTATCCAGACTGTGGTTTTCCCGTTGAAACGGAGTGGTGTCATCCCTATTTAGAAAAAATTATTGCTTTTCATAGTGTTAATGATCTTCAGGAGGCAATGACGTGGATTAATAACTGTAGCAGTGGCCATGCGGATGTTTTAGTCAGTGAGTCCTATGCTGAAACCCGTGCCTTTTCTCAGCAGCTAAATAGCGCCATTTGCTATATTAATACCTCCCCTCGATTCTATCGGAATGCCCGTGAAGGTACCACCGTGGCCCTAGGAATGTCTAACCAAAAGGGACATCGGCGCGGTCGCATTAGTTTAGATACCCTCACCACCATTAAAAAAATTGTTTTGGGTAATGGAGTGGATCCTGCATGATAGAAATTGACCCCGCTGATTGGGCAGCGATCGTTCAGTCTAATCAATTTTACGCTGGCTTTCTTGCCCGTGCCTCCCACGAACTCCGATCGCCCTTGAGTAGTTTAATGAGCTTACATCAACTCATTTTAAACGATCTCTGTGATAGCCACGAGGAAGAACGAGACTGCATTAACCAGGCCTATCAAGCGGCAAATCGCCTATTAAAAATGTTAGAACTGGTCACCTACATTTCCAAGGTAGAGGTGGGGTTATCGCCCTTACAAATCGATACCATCTGTTTGCATACCTTGTTCGAGGATGTACGGTCTTTAACCCAGATCCAAGCGGCCAATCGGAATATAACTCTCCTCATGGAAATTCCTGGGGAAGACCCTCTCAATCCCCCCTTAAAATCCGATTATCGAATGCTTCGCCAGAGTTTATTTTGTCTCGTAGAAAGTAGCCTATATGCTCTCTCTAGTGGTGTGGTTAAACTCTGGTGTCCAGATCCAATCAGGCAAAACTCTCTAGTGATCAATATAGCCACCACCCCTCCCCTAGCCGCTTGGCAAGACCTCAATAATTTCTCCCTAGAGAATCCAGAAAAGTCCTGGGAAATCTTGCAAGCATCGGATCAAAATTTTGCAGAAACAGTCCCAGGCGATCGTTCCTGCTTTTCCCTAGAATACAGTCTAATAATTAGCCAAATTCTCCTACAGCGCATCAACGGTAAACTGCTCCTAATGGAGTCCGATCAAGCCGATCACCCCTTTTATCTCCAATGTCGCCTAGAGAATTAGGAATTAGGAGTTAGGAATTAGGAATTAGGAGTTAGGAATTAGGAATTAGGAGTTAGGAATTAGGAGTTAGGAGTTAGGAATTAGGAATGCAAACTTTATAACCTGGAAT
>DALYGI010000326.1:3546-5115 GCA_031971595.1 Prochlorotrichaceae cyanobacterium CTOTU29312 | reverse complement strand
CGATCGGCACAAACTTTTTGCATGTACTTGATCGAAGGCTTGAGGAAGTGGCGGGGGTCAAACTCTTTGGGATCCGCTTGGAGGGCTTCCCGCACCGCAGCGGTGATCGCCAGACGGTTATCGGTGTCAATGTTCACCTTACGCACGCCACTCTTGATGCCTTTTTGGATTTCTTCCACAGGTACCCCATAGGTTTCGGGGATCGCACCGCCATATTGGTTAATCAGGGCGATCAGATCTTCGGGCACAGAGGAGGAACCGTGCATGACTAAGTGGGTGTTGGGGAGACGTTCATGGATTTCAGCAATGCGGCTGATGGCCAGAATTTCGCCCGTGGGTTTGCGGGTGAACTTGTAAGCACCGTGGCTAGTGCCGATCGCAACGGCGAGGGCATCCACTTGGGTCGCTTCAACGAAATTAACCGCTTCATCGGGATCGGTCAGCAGTTGATCGTGGGAGAGGGCACCCTCAAAACCGTGACCATCTTCCGCTTCACCCATGCCGGTTTCCAGAGAACCCAGACAACCGAGTTCACCTTCCACACTAACCCCAAGGGCGTGAGCCGCTTCCACCACTTTGGAGGTTACAGCCACGTTATATTCGTAGCTAGCGGGGGTTTTGGCATCTGCTTCCAGGGAGCCATCCATCATAACGCTGGTAAAACCGTTGCGAATGGCGGAGAGACAGGTGGCAAATTCATTACCATGATCTTGGTGCATGGAAACAGGAATATGGGGATAGGTTTCAACCGCTGCCAGGATCAGGTGACGTAAGAAGTTCTCGCCAGCATACTTCCGCGCACCACGGGAAGCTTGTAAAATTACAGGACTGTCGGTTTCGTGAGCAGCTTGCATGATCGATTGGATCTGCTCCATATTATTTACGTTAAATGCAGGGATACCGTAGCCATTCTCTGCGGCATGATCCAACAATAAACGCATAGGGACGAGCGCCATAGAAAATCCTCCTAATGGGTGGTATGTAGCGCACTAAAGGTTTAAGCGCTTTTTATAATTCTTAAATAATATTAAAGGAAGAGAGGACAAGCGTAAATTATCTGGCCGCAATCTGATCGGAATTCCCGTCAGCGATCGTTGAGATTCTGGGTAGCACCCCGGTTTGAGCGCAGGATTCAGGAATGGGGGCGACGCTTACGAATATCCATTAAGTGAGCTAGATCGGTGGGGGGCTCCTGTGGGATGGCTTCCTGCGATCGAGACTCTGGGGGGAGCGATTCTTGAATTCTTTGTAGGGGAGGGGTTTCCAGGGAATCCATCAGGGTTGGATCGGGCAGGTCTGGATCCATGACAGAAGCATCGGTCAGGTCTGAATTGGGGCCGGCCCAGTAGGTAATGGTTAAAACAGAAGGATCGAGCGCCTGCGGGGGAGTGGGGAAGTAGGGTTGAAGGATAGCATGAGGCTCCAAACGCTGGGATTCCAAACGCTGAGGTTCCAACCGCTGGGGTTCCAACCGCTGGGGTTGAAGGATCTCAGGCTCCAGCGGATCAAGACGGGGCGAAGCCTGTGGGGTTAAGGCACTGGAGGGATTGGGGTGCTTGACGATCGCAC
>DALYGI010000326.1:0-3446 GCA_031971595.1 Prochlorotrichaceae cyanobacterium CTOTU29312 | reverse complement strand
TCGCACTAGAAGAACTTGCACCAGCCAAACTCGCACCAGTCAAACCTGCACTAGAACTTGCATCAGAAACAATCCCACTAGAGCCGGGGGAGAACGATCGCCGAATCCAGCGCAAGCCCCAAAACCCCATCCCCCCTAAAGCCAAACCTCCTCCCCCTAGGATCAGAGCGATCGTGCTAGCTTTGTTGGAGGACTGATTAACCCCTTGATCCGCCGTAGTCCGTTGAAAAGACTTCGCTGCGGGTACCACAATCCGAACCGCTGTATCATTGGTCTGGGGTAGCCCTGAAGCCGTAGGCTCCGCTGGGGGAGAAACCACCGCCTGATCAGGTTGGTTAATGGGCTCAACCGCGTTTTGCGTTCCGTGCATATCCGGGCTGAGGAGAATCCTGAGGGAGATGCCCATCAGTAAACATAACCCCGCAGCTAACCCAAAACCTAGGCCAATAACCGGCGCATGAAGGGTTAGGCTTTGCATCCAAAGATTAGCCGTAGGGGTTCCCTCCGCTGGGGCAGAGCGTTGTTTTGGGGTTCTGTCCTGTGGTAACGTGGGCTGAGAGAAAGGGTTGGGTTGGGTGCTCATCACTTTCACACCACCTATCCTAATAATTTTTTAAAGTGCCTATACCTTAACAGGTGTGCGCTAGCGTGCAAAGCACCAGGATTTGGCGTAGGGCATGGGAATAGAACATGGGAATAGGGTAATCGAGTGAAATTGAGTTGACTCGGCATGATCTTTTTGCGTCTGATGCAGTTTTGTGATCCCCCCCGGTACGGCCTTACTGCCCGTGCTTTAGCGATTTTTCTGAGTGTAGTGGTGGGTATGCTAGGGGGTTGTCCAGTCTGGGCTCAAGAGACCACTCCAGAGAATCCACCTTCTGAAAGCTCATCTTTTAAAAATTTACGGTTTGAAAGTTTTGTGGGCCCCTTACCCCAAGCTACTTTAGAAGCCCAACAGCAAAAGTGGCAGGACATCCTAGCACCGGCAAATGCCCGCACCATAACGATCGTGGTGGGGACTTACCAGCAGCGGCCTTTTGTCTTTTGGGACAATGAACAGACCTATGGTTACGGCGTTACCTTGTGGAATTCCATCGCTACGGCTCTGGATGTGAAAACGGAATTTGTGCGCTATGAAAACGTCAAGGACTTGCTGGAAGGGGTCAAAAAGCGGGAGGTTGATGTGGGCTTATCGGGGATTTCCATCACCGCTGCACGGGAAGGGGGGGGACTGGATTTTTCCTACCCGATTTATAGCGGGGGTCTGCAACTGGCGGTGAAGCGTGAAAACCTACCACCGATCGTCGTCCTCTATCAGAATTTGGGCGGGCAACAAACTTTTGTGGCCATTATTCGGCTGATTTGCCTGAGTGTGGTGGCGGGTACCCTAATTTGGTTGACCGAGCGGCGACAGAACCCGGAATTTCCCCGGAAAATTGTGCCAGGCATTGGTCAAGGGGTGTGGTTTGCGATCGTCACCTTGGGGACTTTTGGCTATGGAGATGTGACCCCCCGCAGTTTACCGGGCCGCCTGATTGCAGGGGTGTGGATGGCGTTTAGTTTCTTTGTCCTAGGGGATTTTATTTCCAGTATGACCGCCGCACGGCAGTCCCGAGTGGAAGGGACAACCCTCTCCCAACTGAAGGGAAAAACCTTAGGGGCAACCGCTAATACCAGTGCCTATTATTTCCTCCGAAACCAACCGATTCACCTTGAAGGGTTTAGTACCTTTGCGGAATCCGTTGAAGCTTTGCGGGAGGGAAAAGTAGCGGGCATTGTGGGAGATTATCCTACGGTTCGGTATTTAGTTTCCCAAGACTCAGATTTTATTTTGGGCGGCTCACTTCTCGACCATGAAAGTTATGGTGTAGTCACCGCAGAAGGCAATGAATTACTCCTAGAAGCGATCGATCGGGAACTTCTCAAACTAGAACGATCGGGGCAGTTACAAACGATGAAAGATAAATGGTTTGGAGTTGATCCCTAAAATTCCCCTAAAATTCCCTTTGCTTCCATTTTGATTTATTTCCTTTGTTCTGTTTTTTAGCTGAAAAATAGGAAGAGAAAAGAGTCTTCAGATTAAATCTCTTCTTATATTTACGGGAACGATCGCCAGAGGAATCTAAGAAATTATCGGGTTCAATCACACTACTTTCTAACCATCCCTTGCGCCAGAAAATATAAAATAAAGTTAGACCCATAGCTCCCATCCCCAATAAACAGAGAGGATAGCCCCAATAGGCATTGAGTTCTGGCATATTCAAGGGAGAGGTACTTGTATTAAAATTCATACCATAGACCCCGGCCACAAAGGTGAGGGGAATAAAAATACTGGAAACGACTGTCAGGGTTTTCATCACATCACTCATGCGATTATTGATGGAAGACAGATAGACATCCATTAAACTAGAGGATAATTCTCGATAGGTTTCCACCATATCCATCACCTGCACCGCATGATCGTAGCAGTCCCGTAAATAAAACCGCACCGGTTCACTAATCAGAGAACTTTTCTCACGAATTAAACTATTAATCGCATCTCGCTGGGGCCAAATGGCTCGACGCAGGGTTAACAATTCTCGGCGTAAGGTATAGATTTTTTCGAGGGTTTTACGATTGGGGTTCAGAACCACCTCATCTTCTAAGTCTTCTAAACGCTCCCCATAATCTTCTAAAATCGGAAAAAAGCCATCAATAATGGTATCTAATAAAGCATAGGCTAAATAGTCCGATCCTTGCTTACGAATAATCCCCTTATCAAGCCGAATTCGATCGCGCACGGGATTAAAGGTATCGTAATGGGGCTCTTCCTGTACCGTTAAAACGAAATGTTGACCCAAAACCAAACTAACCTGTTCGGTAATAAAACCACCCTCATCTTCATCCTCCATAATCATGCGGGTAATAATGAGCAGATTGTCATCATATTCCTCAATTTTGGGACGCTGGGGCACATTAACAATATCTTCGAGTAAGAGGGGATGGAGTTGAAACACCTGCCCGATCGCTTTGAGGACACTTTCACTCCCCAACCCATGCACATCCACCCAAGATACAGAATTGCGATTCAGATAGGGGACACAATCTTCTACCAGTTCCAGACCCAAACGTTCCGCTGATTCTTCGTTATATTCAATCAAGGTTAAAACAGGAACCGGAGAATCCCGATCGATAACCAGCGTACCAGGAATGCTGCCAGGTTCATCATAATGGTAGTCGTAATAGGACTCATCGTAATCCTCCTCCGGCTCCATTTGTTTCACGATAACGTCTTCCCAAAGCAGGGTAGGAGCAGGACGATCGCTCTTAGTTTCTAAGGTATGCTCGATCGACAGATCGGTAGAAGTGGGGGGAGCCATAGGGAATAGGGAATGGGGAATAGGGAATAGTCTAGCGGATCACCTTCAACTCTCAACGGATCTAGAAATTAAGAAACTGTAAGACAA
>DALYGI010000325.1:0-5120 GCA_031971595.1 Prochlorotrichaceae cyanobacterium CTOTU29312 | reverse complement strand
CTCTCCAAGTAGCGTAAATTCTTACCTCAATAGGGGGGGAGAATGAACGGTTACAATGATGGAGTGCATCCTGATAGAATTTCTGGGCTTTTTTACGCCGCCCTTCGTTGTGCCACCAGGCTTGTAACTCATCCCGTTTCGCTTGGGCAGTGGTGGATCCTAAATGCGCGGCTTGATTGTAAAAAGCAATCGCTTGCTCAATATCTTTGCCTTTTGCTCGTTGGCGCAAAATATCGCCCCGTAGTTCAAAGACTTCAGCCCGATGGGGTTGCAATAATGCCACCTGTTCCAAATCTTCCAACGCTGCCGCATAATCCTTTAAACCCAAGTGAGCCAACGATCGCTGAAAATAGGCTTCCGCATGGGGATTTAGGTTCATTACCACATTCAATTCGGCTACGGCTTCACCAAAGTTTTGAGCTTGTAGATAACCCACACCCCGATTAAAATAAGCGGTGATGATATTCAGGCGTTCTGGCAAATTTAATGCGGCTAAACAGCCATTAATACGATCGATTACAGGACGATCGGCTTGATACAGAACCGTTTCTAAGGGTTTAATGTTGGTTAAACTGACCTGCTGGTTTAACTGACGCTGATCCGCCAAGACCTGAACAGCATAATTGCCCAGCGTGTTGGTGAGATGGTTATCATCAATGCCCACTAATTCCTGGCCCATTTCTAACATGAGTTCGGGGATAAAAGTCTGTAACTGTAATTGGGTTAAGGCCGTAATATAATGCTCTACAACCATCGCCGTAATTTGACGAATAAGGCCATTCGCTCCCCCGATGGTTAATTGGCGAAATAAACTCGGAAGCAAAGCGGGTAAACGGGGAGTAACCAATTTTGCCTGTTGTACATCCAAGGAATAGCCGAGGTGATGCAGATCCAATAATAAAAATTGGAAAATTAATTCACAAGTGGCAATTAGGGTGCCCGCAGGCGCTCCTAAATGACCCAAATAATAGGAATAATCCTCACGACCTAAATGCCGATTATTGCGTAAATCCGCTTGTTCTTGTTCCCACAATTGGCGATTATATTCATTCATGCCCCCCGTTCTGGCAATATCCTCTGGAGAACGATCGGTTTTGAGCAACTGTTGCCGCTTTTCATCCCAACGCAGGGCTTCATTTACCGCTAAATTCCGCAGTAAATTCAGAAAAGGTACATGAAAAATAGGGATACAAAAAGAATCTTTAACCCCCACATAACTCACCAATAAAACTAAATCATCTCCATTCACCTTCATTTCAGATGCGACCATGGGTACAACGCCTCGACCCAAGGCATGGAGATTTAAATGGGCAGCTTCATCGCTACAGGTATCTGGCCAAACTCCTGATAACAATAAAGCCGGACGGTGATTTCCCCCTGCATTATATTGCGTTACAAAATTTTGAAGGAGTTTAAGCCGTTCGCTATGGAGTTGGTTCAAAAATTTAGAAAATTTAGCGGGCCACTGAGGATCTTGATCGCCAAACAGATCGAGACCATAATAGTCAGGGATTTTAAAATTAGAGGGAACCACATAAACGGGATTGGGTAAACCCTTTTCAATTAATTCTTTACATTTATCCTTGAGTCCGGTAATGGATAAATGGGGAAATAATTGACGCGCCATTTGATATTCATGGCTATCTTTACCAAGTTCATAGGCTTGAAGTGCTGATTCTCGTTGAAATTGTTGGTTTAAGTAATGCAATGCTAGCCGTTCTTCTGCTTCCCGAAGATACATGACTTCCCGATGGGCAAGATCCCGCGATTGCATTTGATCTTGGTGGGTGTGTTCCGATCGCTGCATCGAACGATCGTGTTGATGTTGTATGCCTTGAATTTCTAATTGCTGTTCGTGGGCAAGATAAGTTAAGGCGATTTGGAGTGCTGCATTATTCCCTTGTAGGAAACGATCGTGGTTTTGGCGATCGGCTTGTAAATTTCGATCGTGCTCATGTTGCCGAGTTTGCAAACTTTCGTCTGCTTTGTACTTCGCCACTAACATCACTTTTTCAAACTCTTCCCGTTGGCGATTTAACGATCGACCGGCAAAAATATTCATAATTCCGGCTCCTGCACCAACCGTTGCCGCAGGTAACAGGTGCTGAATCATTTTAACTAATGGATTAGGTTCAGCAAAGCCATCATCAAACTGAAAAGAAGGCATGATCATGAGTGAATCTCCCAGAATTTTTGATTTAATAACGGTTCAATGTCTAAAGAATAGGGAAAACGATCGGGAAAAGTGATCTTAGAATAATCTTCCTGTACCATTTTTTAGTATTAAGGAGCGGACTCTTCCCAAAAATCACGATCGAGCATACTTTCCACATCCGTAGGGTAGGGAAAACGATCGGGAAAAGAATAATTTTTGTACCCTTTACGGACATTTTTTAGAGCTATTTCCCAAGCTTGTTCTAATCGTTCTGACCAAATCGTTTTTAAGCTTGGTGAATCCTCTATTAACAATTGAAGCTCTAAACGTTGATGACAAATTGTATCTTCCCAGCCTCGATAATTTTCTGGTAATTTTATATACATTCGTTTGAGTAAATGCTCTAGTAAGCGAATTAAACGACTAGAAAGCTCCTTCCGATTCGATCGTCCCAAAGATTCCACCTCCTCAATTAAATTTGCTAAATCTAAATTTTCAAAATCCTGCGCCCTCAGTTTTGCAGCAGTATCTTCAGACCACAACAGAAAATCCTGTTCGTAAAGAGATGTTTTCTGGTTAATCGTATTCATCATGATTCAATCTCCCAATATTTTTGATTGAGTAACGTGTCCACATCTGTGGCATAAGGGAAACGATCGGGAAAACTTACCTGAGGATAATCTTCTCGCACAGCTTTTAAGGCACTCTTCCAAGCGCAATCTAATCGTTCTGACCAAATACTTTTTAAACTCGGTGAATCTTCTAATAGGTTTTCTAAGTATCTGCGTTGCGTTCGGATTGTTCTTTCCCATCCATTATAATCTTGAGGTAATTTGACATACAATCGCTTCAGTAAGTGTTCCAAAAGAACAGTTAAGCGATTTAAAAGTTGTAATCGCTGAGAAATTCCCAAGGATTCCACCTCCTCAATTAAATTTTCTAGATCCAAATTCTCAAAATCTTGAACTTTGAGTTTGGCTACAGTATCTTCTACCCAAAGGAGAATATCCTGTTCATAAAGTGATAAGGCTTTGCCATTTATCGTTGCGGATTGTTTTTCTGTTGTCTGAGCCATAATATTCTAAGTTCCTAAAGCATGATACTTTACACAAACATCATAAACCGCCTCCTGAGCATTGCGGGCATACCCCACATCCACATAACGATCGCCAGACCACAATAAAACTCGATGGTCAACAAATTTAGCGACAATATTGCCAACGTGATTTTTGATATAAATCCCCTGCAAAGATCCTTTAGATGTGCCATGCCACCAAATATCACCATCAGACCAAATTTTAACCACGCTCACATCATCACTACTAGAGCAATTCATAACTAAATGTTGAGAAACATGATGAGATTGTGCAGTTAATTGTGGAGTTAACTGATGCCCTGCCGCTGATGAATAGGACGAATAATGCTTTCCAGAGGCAATACCAGAAGATGAAAAAGAAGAAGAAGTTGAAGCTTGATAGGGTTTATAGTCCCAAGCTTTAGCCCCATGCCCCCCGTGAGCACTAGACTGCTGCCACCCCTGATGAGAACTGAAGTGAGAATGGCTACTGGAGTGGGAGCCAGAATGGGTATGATCTCCCTGGAAGGTGTGATGCGGGGTGTGGTGATGGGGGATAGGACTGGAACCGTGATGACCAGAGCCATGATGACCGGAACTAGCATTGTCCCAACTGGAGGACGGATCAAAGGGAAGAGATGACATCAGTAAGACCTCAATACCTCATGGGTGATCCCAGTCTAACCCTGAAGTTTGTCAGGGTCAAGTATCCTGTTCAAGATTAGGGTAGACTAATAATGTCAGCGATATGTTGATCGATTTTAGAAAGCCCAACCATGCAAGAACAGCCCATTCCTCAAATAAAAACCCTGCGTGAGCAGGCCGGACTGAGCCAAACGGAGTTGGCATTTTTGGTGGGGGTCAGTGTGGATACGATCGCCAATTGGGAAAATGGACGGCGGGGTTTAGATTGGTTTGAACGCTTTATTCGGCTCTGTACGGCCCTGCGCTGTAAGCCACAGGATTTGATCGAGTATCGCTCTCAAACCCAAACGATCGTAGCGCCTACCGCCTCAACCGACTCGGAACAACTCATGCAGCAACGGTTAGATGAGTTAAAACAAAAATTACTAGGATAAGGGTTTAAGGACGATCGTTACTCTTGCCAAAAGTCCCGATCGACTATTACCTTTCAGATTGATTCATCGTTAATCTATTAGCAACTAAAAATCGCCTACCTAAAACCCGTTCAATTTCCGGCACCGTGGTTAAGCCCGATAACACCTTGAGCCGAGCCGCTTGAGCAAAAGAATGATAACGATCGGGGGTTAAGGATTGGCTTAATCCTAACAGGTTTCCTTCGTAAATCATTTGGTGGGCATAGTCATCAATGTGGAGCAATTCAATCACTGCTTCCCGTCCCAAATAGCCCGATTGAAAACAGCGTTCACAGCCCTTGCCCATGCGCCAACGTCCCCGCTGGGCCTGCTCTGTGGAAATCCCTAATACCTCAATTTCAGCGATCGTCGGTTTCTTTTCCGTCACACAATGGGGACAAATGCGCCGCACCAATCGCTGAGCCACCACCCCTAAGAGGGCATCACTGACCAAGCCCGGATCCCGGCCAATGTCCCGCAGGCGGGGAATGGTACCCATGGCATCATTGGCGTGGAGCGTTGTAAACACCAAATGCCCAGTTAACGCCGCCTGAATCACAATTTTAGCGGTTTCCTCATCCCTAGTTTCCCCCACCATAATTACATCAGGATCTTGACGCAAAATGGCCCGCAAACTGGCTTCAAAAGTCATTCCCGCCGCTTCATGAACCTGGGTTTGGGTAATGCCCGGCAATAAATATTCCACCGGATTTTCCACAGTAGTCACGTTAATCGTGTCCTTAGGATCGTGGATTAAATAAACTGCAATTCTGGTTTGGCTGTATAGTTCCAT